>JALNWC010000167.1 GCA_023231075.1 Rhodoferax sp. | reverse complement strand
TTTCGCTTCACCAGATTCATCTTTCCACTGCGTGCGCATCGACAGCGAGTCCTTGCCCACGGGAATAGAGATGCCCAGGGCCGGGCACAGCGCCAGCCCCACGGCTTTCACGGTTTCATACAGCGCGGCGTCTTCGCCGGGTTCGCCGCAAGCCGCCATCCAGTTGGCCGACAGCTTGACGCGGTCCAGCGCCATCGGGGCGGCCAGCAGGTTGGTGATGGCCTCGGCCACGGCCATGCGGCCGCTGGCGGGGGCGTTCACCGTGGCCAGCGGCGTGCGCTCGCCCAGTGCCATGGCTTCGCCGGCAAAGCCCTTGAAGTCGGCCAGGGTGACGGCGCAATCCGCCACCGGCACCTGCCAGGGGCCGACCATCTGGTCGCGGTGCGTGAGGCCACCCACCGTGCGGTCGCCAATGGTGACCAGAAAGCGCTTGGACGCCACCGTCGGGTGCGCCAGCACATCAATCGCAGCCTGTTGCAAGGCCACCCCGGTCAGATTCACGGGGGCAAATGTGCGTTGCACGGTCTTCACGTCGCGCTGCATTTTGGGCGGCTTGCCGAGCAGCACGTTCATGGGCATGTTGACGGGCAAGCCCCCATCCCGACCTTCCCCCAGAGGGGGAAGGGGCAAGCCCTGGACCTCCCCAAGCGCTGGCTGCTGGCTCCCGGCCTGCGGCGTCGGCTGCTGGCGCCCTCCCTGCGGCGCTGGCTGCTGGCTCCCTCCCCCGCCGGGGGAGGGTTGGGGTGGGGGCTGGTCTCCATCGGTGACAACCAGGTCACGTTCCTCGGTCGCCACGCCGACCACGGCAAACGGACAGCGCTCGCGCTCGCACAGGGCCTTGAACAAGTCTAAAGACCCGGGTGCGATCGCCAGCACATAGCGCTCCTGGCTTTCGTTGCACCAGATTTCCTTGGGCGCCAGGCCGGACTCTTCGAGCGGCACGGCGCGCAAATCAAAACGCGCGCCACGCCCGGCGTCATTGGTCAGCTCGGGGAAGGCGTTGGAGAGGCCCCCGGCGCCGACGTCATGGATCGCCAGGATCGGGTTGGCCTGCGTCATGAGCCAGCACTGGTTGATGACTTCCTGCGCCCGGCGCTCGATCTCGGGGTTGCCGCGCTGCACCGAGTCGAAGTCAAGGTGGGCCGCATTGTCGCCCGTGGTCATCGAGCTGGCGGCGCTGCCGCCCATGCCGATGCGCATGCCGGGGCCGCCGAGCTGAATCAGCAAAGTCCCGGCCGGAAAAGCAATCTTGTGGGTCTGGGTCGCGTCGATCACGCCCAGGCCACCGGCCAGCATGATCGGCTTGTGGTAGCCGCGCTGCTCGGTCTGCGGCTGCGCCAACCCTGCGGCGCCCTGGACCGTGTAGTTCAGACTTTGTTCGTACTCGCGAAAGTAACCCAGCAAATTGGGCCGCCCAAACTCGTTGTTAAACGCCGCCCCGCCCAGCGGCCCCTCGACCATGATCTGCAAGGGACTGGCAATGTGCGCCGGCCTGCCGTAATTAATGGGGGTCAGAGTCGAATTATTTTCATCTTTTGGTTTTGACGAATTAATTGGAATCTGACCCCAATTGATTTTGGAGACGGTGAAACCGGTGAGGCCGGCCTTGGGTTTGGAGCCGCGGCCGGTGGCGCCTTCGTCGCGGATCTCGCCGCCGGCGCCGGTCGAGGCACCCGGGAAAGGCGAAATGGCCGTGGGGTGGTTGTGGGTTTCCACCTTCATCAGGATGTGCTGCAAGGCGCTGCTTTTTTGATAGCTGCCGGTGCGGATGCCCGCCTCGCCCAGACTTGCCTGGCTGCTGAAGCGCTCGATCTGGCCGCCGACCATCACCGAGGCGTTGTCCGAGTAGGCCACCAGCATGTGCTGCGGGTGGGTCTGGTGGGTGTGGCGGATCATGCCGAACAGGCTGTTGGCCTGGGCCACGCCGTCAATGGTGAACCGGGCGTTGAAAATCTTGTGGCGGCAGTGCTCGCTGTTGGCCTGGGCGAACATCATCAATTCCACGTCGGTGGGGTTGCGTTGCAGTTGGGTGAAGGCCTGCACCAGGTAATCCATTTCGTCGTCAGCCAGCGCCAGGCCGAACTCGGCATTGGCGGCCAGCAGCGCGGGCTTGCCACCGGTCAGCACGTCGACATGGGCCATGGGGGCGGCGGGCAGGCTGGCAAACAGGCCAAAAGCCGTGGCGCGGTCAAACATCACACTCTCGGTCATGCGGTCGTGCAACAAGGCGGCCAGCTGCGCCAGTTGCGCCTCGGTCAGGGTTGGCTTGCCGAGCAAACCGGACTTGAGGCTGATGCGGTATTCAGTGATGCGCTCGACCCGGTGCAAGGCCAGGCCGCAGTTGCGGGCAATGTCAGTGGCCTTGGAAGCCCAGGGCGAGACCGTGCCAAAACGCGGCGTCACCACAATCAGCGGTCCATCGGTCGGGCCGGCATAGGGTTCGCCATAGTTGAGCAAGGCGGCCAACGGCTGTTGCAGCGCGGCGCCGGGCGCTGCATCCGAGCAAACCAGATGCACATGGCGCGCGGCAATGCCACTGATCTTGTCATGCACGGCTTGCAGCCCCGGCAGAAGTTGTTGAACACGGAAAGCGCCAAGAGCGCTACCGCCCTCAAAAGGGGTGATGTGCAGAGTCAATTGGAGGGCCCCAGGGAGAGACTGACGAATGGATTGAAAAGCACGGCAACAGCCCGTCACCATGCAAAAAGTAGCCGGATTTTACCTGCCGCTCAGACGCCGCGGTAGAGCCAGGGCTGGTCCATCAAGCCTTCGCCGCGAATTTTCATGGCCGCGTTACGGGCCAAAGCCAGGAGTCCACTGGCGTGAAAAATTTTGCCGTTGCGAATCGCCGCGGCCTGCACCCGGGCATTGCGCTGCCAGCGTTGCTGCGCGTATTGGCGCAACAAGGCCGGCACCCGAGCGGCCACATCGGCATCCGGCGTGTCGGCAAACCAGCCCCCCTCTTCCAGCACACGCGCCAGCACGGCCGCGTCTTCAATCGCCATGCCGGCCCCCTGGGCCAGATACGGCACCATCGGGTGCGCGGCGTCGCCCAGCAAGGCCACGCGGCCATCGGCCTGCTCACGGCCACGGCGCATGGGCGGGCGAATGCTCAAGGCCCACAAACGCCAGTCTGGCACTGCCTGAATCAAGTCGTGGAGCGTCTTGCAAGCCGCCTGCATGCGCTGCTGCAACTCGGCCGCGTTGCCACTGTGGTCCCAGTGCGACATGTCGCCCTGCACCTGACCCTGCACAATGGCCACCACATTGAGCGCTTCACCGCCGCGCACCGGGTACTGCACCACATGCATCTGGGGCCCGAGCCAGGCGGTCACTTGCGAGCTGCGCAAATGCACGGGCAAACGCGCCTGCGAGATCAGCGCCCGGTAGGCCAGATGCCCGGTCGGCTGCGGCGTGCCGTCGGCCAGCAACTGCCGGCGAATGCGGCTCCAGCCGCCGTCGGCGCCCACCAGCAGGTCACCGCGCTCGGTCTGGTCCTGGGCCAGCTGCAGCGCCACATCGGTCTCGGTCTGCTCGAAATTGATGACGGAACGGTTCAAGTTGAGCGCCGCAGCCCCTTGCTGTTGCAGCGCGGCCAGCAGCAGCTTGTGCAGGTCGGCACGGTGGATGGTGAGGTAAGGCGAGCCATAACGCCGGGCCATCGCCTCACCCAGGCGCAAGCTTCCCAGCACGGCCCCCGAACTGGCGCTGCGCACCTGCAACCGGTCCGGAAATGCCGCCACCTCGGCCAGCGCCTCTTGCAGGCCCCAGCCATACAAAATTTTGACAACATTGGGGCTCAGCTGAATGCCCGCGCCAAATTCCGAAAACTCGGCATGGCGCTCAAAGAGCGCCACCTCGGCCCCCGCGCGGGCACAGGCCAGGGCGGCGCTCAAGCCGCCGATACCCCCACCGGCGATCAGTACTTTTCGCATCTCAAAACTCTGTCCATAGTGAATAATGACGTATTGTCGATTCCCAAGACGGCACCAGGCTGACAGACCGGTGCGATTTTTTTCAATCGATGCTTGCGCCACCATGCCACTCCGAACAATCCAGGGGAACCAGCCATGACCAGAGGGACCAGGAATTTGCTGCTGACGGCACTTGTCTTTATGGCGCTGCCGGCGTTGGCCCAGTCACTGCGCCACCAGGTCGTCGCCTCCGGCCTGGCGCATCCCTGGGCGCTGGCTTTTTTGCCCGAAGGCAGGTTTTTGCTGACCGAACGCCCTGGGCGCCTGCGTGTCGTCGAGGCCGATGGCCGGGTCAACCCGGCGCTGGCCGGCCTGCCCGAGGTGGCGGCCAGGGGCCAGGGCGGTTTGCTCGATGTGCTGCTGGACGCCGACTTTGCCCGCAACCGCACGCTGTTTTTCTGTTTTTCGGAGCCCGGCGCGGGTGGCAACAGCACGGCACTGGCACGCGCCCGGCTCTCCGACGACCGCACCCGGCTGGAGGCCGTACAGGTGATTTTCAGCGCCCGGCCCAAGGTGGCCAGCAGCGCGCACTTTGGTTGCCGCATTGCCGAGAGCCAAACCCGGGGCCAGCCCGACGGCCTGCTGTTCATGACCCTGGGTGAACGCTACGTGCGCAAGGACGACGCGCAAACCCTGGACAACCACCACGGCAAGATCATCCGCGTCTTCAAGGACGGCCGCGTACCGGCGGACAACCCGTTTGTCACCACCGCCGGAGCCCTGCCTGAAATCTGGTCTTATGGCCACCGCAACCCGCAGGGCCTGGTGCTGGCGCCCGACGGCGCGCTGTGGGCGCATGAACACGGGCCCCAGGGCGGCGATGAAATCAACCTGATTGCGCCGGGCCACAACTACGGCTGGCCCGTCATCAGCCATGGCGAGAACTATGGCGGCGGACCGATTGGCAGCGGGCGCAGCGCCCAGGCCGGCATGACGCAACCGCTGCACTACTGGGTGCCTTCGATTGCCCCCTCGGGCATGGCCTTTGTCACCAGCACGCGCTACGGCAGAGACTGGGTGGGCAATCTGCTGGTCGGTTCGCTCAAGTTCGGCTACCTGAACCGCATCGCGCTGTCGGCGCCATTCAGTGGCGGCGTGCTGCGCGAGCACAAATTGCTCGCCGAGCTGGGCGAACGCATCCGCGATGTGCGCCAGGGGCCGGATGGTTGGCTGTATGTGCTGACCGACCAGGCCCAGGGCCGCCTGATCCGGCTGCTGCCGCCATAAATCGCCCCAGACGGCATCCTGTAGGGCCGAATTCATCCGGCCCTGCCAATTTGGAGGCATGCGAATTCGCAATATCGCGGGCTGTGGGGCGGCTTAAATTTGGTGCCGGACTTTGTCCAGCAACCAGTCCATACCGGAGACCCCGCATGAACATAAAGACGCTTCGCCAAACGGCAAAGACCCTCAATATCCCGACGACACAGTTGTCAAAGCCCGACCTGATCCGAAAAATCCAGTTGGCCGAAGGCAATTTCGACTGCTATGGCAGCGCCAGCAATAGTGACTGCGACCAGCTCGACTGCGCTTGGCGCGGCGACTGCCTGAGCGAGTCCGTGGCGGCCAGCGGGCAGGCGCAGTGACGACCCGAAAGCGTCAGTTGGCTGCCTTGGGCGGCGAGTGATCCCGGCGCGGCAAAGTGGCACTGTCCCAGCTCTGTCCAAGCCGGTCCCGGCCGGCATTTTTGGCGCGGTACAGTGCCGCATCGCATTCCGCCAGAAGCTCACCAAACGACTCCTGGCCGGTGAAGCAGCTGGCGCCAATACTCACCGTGTAAGCGATGCAGCGGCCGTCGAAGCTTACGGGCCTGGCATGGACGGCGCCAAGGACGCGCCCGGCCAGCACGCAGCCGCCCTCTTGCATGGTGTTGGGCAGCAGCACGACAAATTCCTCGCCGCCAATGCGCCCGATGACATCGGAGTCGCGCAGCACTTCCTTGACGGTTTTCACAAAGCCCTTCAGCACCGCGTCGCCCGCCGGGTGCCCGTAACTGTCGTTGACGTCTTTGAAGTGGTCCAGATCCAGCATCAGCACCACCAGCGGCAGGTTGTAGCGCAGTGAGCGCGCCAGCTCCTGCTCGGCCAGGCTCAGGAAATTCTGCCGGCTCAAGGCGCCGGTGAGGTCGTCCACATTGGCCAGTGCCAGACTGGCCAGCTCGGCGCGCTTGATGGCCGTCACATCTTCATGCGTCACCACCATGCGGTGTGCGGCGTCGTGCACCGACGTTAACCTGACGGTGAACCACCACCTGCCACAGCGACTCTGGACGGGCATGGGAAGACTGAAACAAGA
>JALNWC010000166.1 GCA_023231075.1 Rhodoferax sp. | reverse complement strand
TCGACATGGGCATGGACCCTTTCAATTTCGCCGATGCCCTGCTGGGTATTCTGGCGCAACGCCTGGCCAAGAAATTGTGCGCCTGCAAGGAAGCCTATGTGCCCGACGCCGAAGAACTACACCTGTTTGCGGTTGAATACGCGGAAGAGCTGCGGCATTCCGCGCTATGGAAAGGCGATTTCGACGCGCAGCTGGCACAGCTCATCGCGCGCTGGAAAGCCGAATTTGCAGGCGGCGGCGAACTCCGGTTTTACCGCCATGCGGGCTGCGACAAATGCCATCAGACCGGCTACAAGGGCCGGGTGGGCCTGCATGAATTGCTGATCGCCGACGATGGCATCAAGAAGCTGATCCAGGAGCGTGCCCGGGTGGCTGAAATCTTCTCTGCGGCTGTCGAAGGCGGCATGCGCACCCTGAAAATGGACGGCATGGAAAAAATCATGATGGGACTGACCGACCTGAAGATGGTGCGTTCAGTTTGTATCAAATAGCAAGGATTGCTTGATATGACAAACCACCCGGATTGCCTGTGCTGCCAGCGCCGCCCTCTGCTTCAGGGCATGGCCGTGCTGCTGCTGTCGCCAGGCCTGGTGCTGGCGCAGGGGGATGATCGCGAAGGCGTGGACGTCGGCCGCAACTCGCTGTTCAGCAGCCTGGTGCCGGCTGAAACCGTTGAACAATCTGCGGCGCAACAGTATGCCGAGATGCTGCAACAGGCGGCCGCCCAAAACGCCCTGGGTGGCAAGAACCATCCCCAGGTCAGGCGCTTGCGCGCCATGGCACAACGCATCATTCCCCACGCCATGGGCTGGAACCCGCGCGCCAGAAACTGGCGCTGGGAGGTGAACCTGATCGGCAGCCGGCAAGTCAATGCGTTTTGCATGCCGGGCGGCAAGATCGCGTTTTACAGCGGCATCCTGGACCAGTTGCAATTGACCGACGACGAGGTCGCCACCGTCATGGGCCACGAGATCGCCCATGCGCTGCGCGAACACGCCCGCGCCCGCATGGCCAAAAATGCGGCCACCGGCATCGGCGCCAATTTGCTCAGCAATGTGCTGGGCCTGGGGCAACTGGGCCAGACCGTGACCAGCTACGGCGCGCAGTTGCTCACGCTGCAGTTCAGCCGCAAAGACGAATCCGACGCCGACCTGGTCGGCATGGAACTCGCCGCGCGCGCTGGTTTTGATCCGCGCGCCGGCGTCACGCTGTGGCAAAAAATGGCGGCGGCCAGTCGGGGGGCGCCACCGCAATGGTTGTCTACCCACCCTTCCGGCAACACCCGCATTGCCGACATCCAGGCCAATTTGCCCAAGGTGCTGCCGCTGTACGCGCGCAGCCGGAACAAATAGCTGAGATGACTTGGTGCAAAAAACGTGCGGGAAACACCTGGGTTTTCGACACCACTCGATGAAGGATGGATAACTGATTGATTGGATCTCGGCGTTAACTTTAGAGGGTTTAGGTAGAAATCGCAATCCATTCGTTCTGCATCATGCCCGTCCACGGGAATAGCGCCTGATTCCGGCTTTTCAACAGCACCCACTCATGCAACGCAATCTCGCGTGACCAAAACAGACGAAACTAAAATCATCGCAAAACCCACAATATTCTGAGCATTGATCGTTTCTGAAAGAAACAGCACTGAAAAAAATACGCCGAATATTGGAGTCAAACAAAGTAAAATGGCGGACAAGCTGGTGGGTATATATTTCATGCCCATTAGGTAAAAATAAAACGATATCCCGTAAGCAAGGGAACCGGACGACACGGAATAGACATTGAACTGATCGACATGAAGGGAAAACTTGCCGGTTAGCATCAGGGAGCCTATGACCAAAACCGTGCAGCAACTCAGTTGCCAGAACAGCAGCGATTCCGCACGGTTCTTTTCGCCCACGATGCGAGACGAAAGGGTGACATAAATCGCTGCAAAGAGCGTACCGAGCAGAACGAGGTAATCCCCTGAGTTGATCGACACGCCGGTCAAAATATTTTCTTTGGTGGTTACAAGGATGGCACCGATGGTTGAAAGGGCAGCCCAGAAAAGCGTGCGGGATGAGGCCCGGCCTCGAAAGAAGAGAAACGACAGGCCAATGATCATCAGGCCTTCCATCGATTGAAGTATCGTCGCGTTGATTGCGCTCGTTCGTCCAAGTCCGACCAGAACCAGATAAAACGCTATGCCTGGTTCCAATATGCCCAGCCAACCGTACTTCCATTCTCGAATGGATAGTTTGCCGCCGATCAGCGTCACAATGAGAATGCAGATCCAAGCGGAAATGAGTTGAACAACAAACAGGCTGTTCTCGTCCGCACTGCTTAGGCTACGTTTGCTGAGCACCATTCCACCTCCCCAGCAAAGCGTTGCCATGATGGTCAGCAGGATTCCCTTACGTTCATCGGTATATGACTTCACTGGTGTTCCTCAATAAATCAGATCGGGCGAATTGATGGCGCGTATCGGAGGAAACGGATTAAAATAGGCGTCATGGCAAGTTGCAGTTTCTATCAGTTCAAATAGTTGCATGAATTTCCCCTGTTGACAGTGGCTATGTTCAGCTTACTAGCGGAGGTGCGCTGGAATCGTTTGATACATTGATATTTTCTTGAGTTACCCACGATTCACGATCTCGCATAACTTTTTATTTGTATTAATAATTACCTGCTACCAGCATTTATTACATCTATTCCTCATACGGGATAATATTAAGTTTTCGTACTATTTTTTTTGACTGCACACCATGAATCCACTCAGCGTCAGTCACATGCTACTTGTCCAAAGTTTTACATAAATACTGTGGTCAGACAAATCGGATAAATTTCTAGTCTTAGAACCCCTCACAAGTTCCTGATGAGTTTTTCAATAGCAACCTAAACATGACTTCCGTCCCGCTAATTATTGTCCTGCGTGCGCTAATTCTCTCTTCGGACGACCGAGCCAGAGGCCGAGTCCTGCGAGAGTAGCACAATACATCAAACCCTGCACGCTGAAAACAAGCATCATGCACAATACACCCGCTATCGCCGAATATCCAATCCAACGTCGTTTGTTGTGTTGGTTGAGCTTGGTATAGCCTATGGCGGCTAATAGGTAGAGCACAAAGAAATTTTGACCTGCAAGTTGCAGCAGTAAATCGACTTTCACCATACCTGTTTGAGCGAACAGAATCACAGTGACAAAGATTGCATAGGTCAGAACCATGGCCCGTAACGGATCGCCATTCCGGCCGGTTTTTCCAAAGACGCGAGGCAACAGTCCGTCACGTCCTGCAGAAAATATGGCCCTTGAAGCAGATAGGAATGCTGCAACGACGTTTGCGATCACCAACAAAGCGCCAATCAAGGCTACCCATTGACCGCCGATGTTCCCCATCCACCCTTTTGCAAGTTGGACAATAGGCGCGAGTCTCCAGTTATCGCCTGGAGTCGCATAGGTTGCCACCACCCAGGCAATGAAGAGGTATAAGGCGGTAACGACGATGAAACTGGCCCAAATCGAGGTGGGCATGTCACGCTGGGGGTCTTTCATGTCCTCAGCCAGGAAGGCAGTCATTTCCCATCCTGTAAAAGCAAATAGAACTACAGGTATTGCAGCAGCGATGCTACCCCAGGAACCTTGTAGAGTTACCTCCCCAGCAGGTATGGCAGATACGACAGGTCTTGTCATCAGATAGCCTGAACCTATAGTCACTAACCCCACTACGATTGCGATGGCAATACCGGTCTGAATTGCACCAGATACTCTTAGTCCAACTACTCCGGCAAGAAACGCGAGGCTCACCATCGCAAGTGCCACTCCAGTTAGTGACATGCTCTCATAGTATTGCTGGAGATATCCGGCACCGATCAGTGCAATAGCAGGAATTCCCAAGGTGAAGGTGCCTAAAACAACCATCTCGCACATTGTCGCGATTCTGTGTCCCAGGCTAACCCGCACATAACCCACGACACCACCCGCACTAGGATGGGTTTTCCCGAAGTATGCAAAGATCACCAGGAGCGGCAGCATCAGTGTGGCGACCACCACCCATGGCATGTACCCAAGCCGTCCAGCATGGGCGTAACTCAATCCAGGAAGAGCCAGCAGACCAGCACCCACTACGATAGTTACCGACATTGCCGTAGCCACCACCACCCCGATTTTTTTCTTTTCATCTTGATCAGACATGCGCAACCTCAGCTTCCCTGCGTTGGACGTTACGTTCTAGCACCAACCGTGTGGCAATCACGTACAAGCAACCATCCTCGCCTGCAGTCGATGCGTGCGGCGTATTCGCTGGAAGTAGCAGCCGATCTCCCGCTTTGCAGAGTATCGATTCCCCGTCTAGCTGGAAGTTAATTTCGCCTTTGACGATGTGCAGTGTTTCGTCTGTTTTGTGCTGGTGTCGTGTGTGTGTTCGAAATGGGGTGTCCACTTGTACTTCCACCGAGCCTGTTGGCGGAAGAAGCCTATGAATAGCGATGGGGAGCTGCACAATTCCTGTCTGCTGTACGGTTGGCTTTTGGGCACTGCTGTGGTGATGGAATGGGCCGCAATCCCCCTTTGGCTTATTGTCCTCCCCGAGAAAATATTGCTTCCATTCTCGGTTATCTGCGTCTCCATATGTGCCTAAGTCGGGCGAGGGTGAGACCGAGTCAAAGATATGGAGTCGCCGCCTGATTTCCAGTTTAATCTTGTCTGCGTTTGGTGCATTTTTTCCCATCACGCCATCGAATACCCATCGAGGCTGGAAGGTAATCATGAAAGTACTCGCGTAGCGGCTCATTCTCACCTTATGTGAGGGCGTGTTGCAGACGACAAATATTGGTTCACCCGCGAATGAAAACTCCCAGTCCTTATCATTGGAATCGCGTGGAATTGTTGCTGGCCATTGCCTGGAATCAAGCGCGTGCAACTTGTTAAGAAGACTCCAGAAAATATCTTTGTACCCTTCCGTGCCAATGGCTCTGTTTTCTGTAAAAAACACTACAAGGGATGTGTTCTTTCCAAAACTGCGTGAGATTGGAACGAAGGTCTGAAGTGTTGCGGCGAGTTGTTCTGCTGCGGAAGCAGACATCACATCATGATCTATAAATGCAAAGCGCAGTTGGTCTGCGGCAAATCCTGCGACGCCAAGAGTGCAGGGAAATGATTTTAAGGGATCAGTAATGATCGACTCAAAATCGTGGAATACCTTGTATTTCCATGATTCCTGCGATATTGATTTAACGTCTTTGCGAGTGAGTAGCAGCATTAAAACTCCAATGTTTTCAAAGAGTTTTAATTTTATTGATTGATCCTATTGCCTTCGCTAACGGTACGTGCGTTGTCACTTGCGTTACGCAAGTAATACCGTGCAAAACATAACTTGCTACCAAAATTCAGCCATATGTGTTGATGATCGTGTGAGTTGACACCCTTGCCACCTCTGGTTGTGCCAGAAGGAAATTCCGCATTGCGTGAATCTCATTGGCTTCAACGGCTTCTGTCCATATGAAAAGATCGGCACTCCCAGTTACTGACCATGCCTTGATGATGTGGTGTTTTTTGCGGAATCTGGGAACGATCACGTCACATGCTCCAGTGGGTTTGAAAACAACCTCGAAGAGTACTGGCAGCGCTTTCGACTTGAGTGTGATCCCAAAGCTTGCGATCTCACCGTTTGCAATGAGCGCTGATATTCGGTTCTGCACAGCGACGCGTGAGCGGTGAACCCTTTTGCCGATCTCCGTTGCCGACATGCGCGAGTCGCAACTTAGCATAGCGACGATCTGTTGATTTATTTCGTCCAAGTTAATTCCTGTTGACGGTGTTACCAGAAATAGACGGTTTGTGAACCACGCTGGGGTTACAAATCCCATCAGAGGGCTATTGTCAGCACTTTATTGACACAAAGTCCTTTTGCACCCAGTAGAAAACCGTAGCACCCAATGGAGGCAATCGGGTAGGCATTGCCGTAAACGCTACAGCTGCGTTGGGCACGTTGACGTCCGCCACGAACGGCTTGTGACTGGAGTTGAACTGGGCAGCCGGTAAGCTGCCTGTCGTGAACGGCTCTTATGGGTCGTTGAAGCCGTTCGAATATAAAAGTCTCCGACCCTGAAAATTGATCCTTGCGGGTTAGGCCGCCGCTGGCTGATCAAGTTCAGCAAAATTGCTGATTTTGACGGCACCGTCCGGGAAACGCGCCACGACTTCCAGTTGACCGCCCATGGCTTCAATATGGCTACGCAAAGTAGACAAATACATATCCGTTCGTTTTTCCATTTTGGCAATGGACGGTTGTTGAACATGCAGCACCTCTGCCAGC
>JALNWC010000165.1 GCA_023231075.1 Rhodoferax sp. | reverse complement strand
TGTGGTCAGACATGTGGGTCATTCATAAAAGCTGCATTCACGCCATCAAGCGGGCAGCAAAACAAAGGCGGTTTTGACAGAGCCCATGATTTTAAGAGCTAGCGCGCCTGTCGTTATCATTGCTGCTGCTTCTCAACTCTGCATTGATGCCATGCTTTATCAGATTATTTCCCTGTTGCTTGAGGTCGTGGTGGGCATTTTTGGTGGTGCCTGCCTGCTGCGGCTGTACATGCAGCTTTTGCGCATTCCCATGTCGGCACGCTCGGGCAACCCCTTGGGTCGTTTTGTGTTCGCGCTGACCGACTGGATCGTGCTGCCACTGCGCCGCGTGTTGCCGTCGCTGGGTGCCCTTGACACGGCCAGTCTGGTCGCCGCTTTTGTGCTGCAGTTGGCCAAGTTCGCCTTGCTGTGGCTCATTGCCGGGGCGGGTGGCAGTCTGTTTTTCTTGCCATTGTTGGCGGTGTTCGGCTTGCTGAGCATGGCCATTTCCGGACTGACGGTGGCTGTGATTGTTTATGCCGTGTTGTCCTGGCTACCCACGTCGTCGGTCATCAGTGGGGTGATGGCGCGCTTGGTTGAGCCCCTGTTAACGCCTATCCGCCGTGTCTTGCCCTCGGTCGGCGGCATTGACCTGTCACCCCTGGTGCTGCTGTTGCTGCTGCAAGTGGCTGCGATTGTGCTGGGTGGCGTGCGGGGGGGCGTCTTGGGTGCTTGATCGGTGACCCCTTCACCCTGTTTTTCTTGGGCGAAAAAAAGCCCGCTGACTTTGCAATCAGCGGGCTTGGTCAACAGTCAGGTCTGATCAGCGGTCGTTTTTGGAAAAACGCTTTTGCGCGTCACGCGGCACAAACACTTTGCCGCCACCCGCGGGTTTGGAAAATGCCGACTTGCCGAAGGCCGGCTTGCGGGCAGCAAAATCACCGCGAGGCGCTGCACCCGCGTTGCGGTCGCCGGCAAAGCGGTCGTTGAAGCCGCCCTTGCGTTCGTAGTTGAAGCCTTCACGTGGCGCATTTTCACGTGGTGCAAAAGAGCGGTCGTCACGGCCGGCAAAACCGCCGCCGTTGTTGTTCTGGAAATTGCTTGCGCCCACCATGCGGGGGCCATTGGCATTGCGGTCGGCAAAGCCACCGCGCGGCGCGTCGAAGTTGCCACGCGGCGCGTCAAAACCACCGCTGCGGCCACCGCCGCCAAATTTGCGGTCACGGTTGTTGAAGTCGCCACCACCACGGTTGTCGCGGCCGCCAAAGCTGTTGGGGCGTGACTCGGGAATACGCTGCTTGGGTTCCAGGCCCGGCACCACTTCGGCCTTGATGGGCTGACGGTTGAAGGACTCGATGTCAAAAATCTTGCGGCGGTCACGCAGTTCGGCAAACGTCACGGCCAGGCCGTCGCGACCAGCACGGCCGGTACGGCCAATGCGGTGGGTGTAGTCTTCGGCCTTCATCGGCAGGCCAAAGTTGAACACGTGGGTGATGGTTGGCACGTCGATACCGCGGGCAGCGACATCGGTCGCCACCAGGATTTGCACCTGGCCTTGACGCAGCGCCATCAGGCGGCGGTTGCGCAAGCCCTGGCTCAAGGCACCGTGCAGCGCGACGGCGTCAAAGCCCTCTTGCTGCAGGTCATTGGCCAGACCGTCGCATTCAATTTGCGTGCTGGCAAAGACGATCGCCTGGTTGATGGTGGTGTCGCGCAGCCAGTGGTCCAGCAGCTTGCGCTTGTGCTGGGCGTTGTCGGCCCAGAACAGCACTTGCTTGATGTTGGCGTGTTTTTCTTGCGGGCTGTCAATGGTGATGCGCTGGGGTTCGCGCATGACGCGGGCGGCCAGTTGCTGGATGCGCGGCGCAAAGGTGGCGCTGAACATCATGGTTTGCTTGCGGTCGACGGTGAGCTGGTTGATTTCTGCCAGGTCATCCGAGAAGCCGAGATCCAGCATGCGGTCGGCCTCATCGACCACCAAAAACTGCACCTGGTCGAGCTTGATTTGCATCGAGCGCTGCAGGTCGAGCAGACGGCCCGGCGTGGCCACCACCAGGTTGGCGTTCTGCAACTTGGCAATCTGCAACTGGTAAGGCATGCCACCGACGATGTTGGCCACGCGCAGGCCGCGGCAATGCTGCACCAGGTCAATGGCGTCGTGCGCGACTTGCTGGGCCAGTTCACGGGTTGGGCAGACGATCAGGGCGCCCGGCGTGGGAGCGCTGAAGTGGCGCGGGTTGGTGGGGTCCTTGCGCTTGGCGCGCTTCGGGGGAGCCTCGCCTTTGGCGGCGGCATCGGCCACGGCCTGCTCGTAATCCGCGTGGGCTTTTGCCTCAGCTTGCTCCTGTTGTTTGAGCAAGGTGTGCAGCACGGGCAACAGGAAGGCGGCGGTCTTGCCGCTGCCGGTCTGGCTGGAGACCATCAGGTCAACGAAACGGGCACTGTTGCCGTCGGTGCTGACGCCCTGCATGGCCAGCGGAATGGTTTTGAGCTGAACCGTGGTCGGCTGGGTAAAGCCCAGGTCTTTCACGGCCTGGATCAATTCAGGCGCCAGGCCCAGGGTGACAAAACCGTTGGGAATGTCTTCGGCGACCGGCGTGGCCGCTTCGGGTGCGTCATGGGGCAACAGCGTGATCTCGTTGGAAATAATTTCGGCAGACGAAAATTCGCCCGCCGCTAAAGTAGCGTCAGTCATGGAATGTCCTCAAACGCGAAGCCCCGCAAGTTGTGCGGTGGATCCGTGTGGTGGTTAAAAAACATCAACCATCAAACGGAACCGGCTCTGACTCAGCAAAGTGAGTGGGTCCAGAAGCTGGGGGTCTTTTTGAGGCAGGTTGTGAATCAACCCGGCTGCAGACCCAGTGAATGTTGGGAGATGTGCAAAATCCGCTGTAATTTCAGCGAAGCCACGCATTATGCCATGAATTCGGGTTTCTACTTAGTTTTTTTGTAAAGTTTATTCAGGAGGCAGTTTCAGGAAGTGCGTGCGGTAGTGCTCCAGTTCGTCAATGGACTCATGCACGTCCGCCAAGGCGGTGTGCCGCTGCTTCTTTTTGAAACTCTTGTAAATGCCGGGTGCCCAGCGCCTGGAAAGTTCCTTGAGAGTGCTCACGTCCAGATTGCGGTAGTGAAAAAATGCTTCCAGCTTCGGCATGTACCTGGCCAGAAAGCGCCGGTCCTGGCCGATGCTGTTGCCGCACATGGGGACGCTGCTCTTGGGCACGTAATGCGCCAGAAAATGGAGCAGTATTTTCTCGGCTTCCTCTTCCGTCAGGGTGGCGGCCTTGACCTTGTCAATCAGGCCACTTTTGCCGTGTGTGCCCTTGTTCCATTTGTCCATCTTGTCAAGCAGGTCGTCGCTTTGGTGAATCACCAGGACCGGACCTTCGATGCGCTGGGTCAAATGGGCGTCGGTGACGATGACCGCGATTTCAATGATGCGCTCCTGCTCCGGGTTCAAGCCCGTCATCTCGCAGTCCAGCCAGACCAGGTTGAGGTCCGATTTGGCCAGAGGGGCAGATTCAGTGGGGGTGTTGACGTGGTGCATGGGCCAAATTGTCGCCGATGACCTAAACTTGCCCGCCATGACTGACTCCCTTTTCTCCGCTTCACTTTCACTGTCCGCGGTTTTTGCCGCCGTGCTGACCTTGGGTCTGATGCTCAAGTTTTGGCTGGGTTCCCGCCAGATTCGCCATGTGGCGCAACACCGTGAGGCGGTCCCGGCGGCTTTTTCGCACACGATTTCTTTGGCTGCCCATCAAAAAGCTGCCGACTACACTGTGGCCAAGGCGCGCCTCGGGCTACTGGAGATGGCGCTGGGTGCGGCGGTGCTGCTGGGCTGGACTTTGCTGGGCGGGCTCTCGGCGCTGAACCAGGCCCTGACCCTGTTCCTGGGCGCAGGCATGGCGCAGCAACTGGCCTTGCTGGTGGCCTTTGTGGTGATCAGTGGCGCGATTGATTTGCCGTTGTCGTGGTACCAGACCTTTGTGCTGGAACAGCGTTTTGGTTTCAACAAGATGAGCTTCAGGCTGTGGCTGGCCGACCTGCTCAAGTCCGGCCTGATCGGCGCCTTGATCGGGCTGCCGATCGCGGCTTTGATCCTCTGGATGATGGCGGCCACGGGCAGCCTGTGGTGGTTGTGGGCCTGGTTGTGCTGGATGGGTTTCAACCTGCTGTTGTTGGTGATTTATCCGACGCTGATTGCGCCCCTGTTCAATAAGTTTGCGCCGCTGGAAGACGAAACCTTAAGGGCGCGTGTGACGGCCTTGATGCAGCGTTGCGGTTTTTCTGCCAAGGGTTTGTTTGTGATGGATGGCAGCAAACGCAGCGCCCACGCCAACGCCTATTTCACCGGCTTTGGGGCTGCCAAGCGCGTGGTGTTTTACGACACGCTGCTGGCCAAATTGAGCGCGCCCGAGGTCGATGCGGTGCTGGCGCATGAGCTGGGACATTTCAAGCACAAGCACATCATCAAACGCATTGTGTCGATGTTTGCCCTGAGTCTGGCGGGCTTTGCCTTGCTGGGTTATTTGGCCCGGCAAGTCTGGTTTTACACGGGTTTGGGGGTTCAGCCCAACCTGGCATCAAGCAATGATGCGCTGGCCCTGTTGCTGTTCATGCTGGCGCTGCCGGTGTTCGGCTTTTTCATTGCCCCACTGTTTGCACAAGTGTCGCGCAAGCACGAGTTCGAAGCCGACGCGTATGCCGTGCGGCAAACCAGTGCCCGGGATCTTGCCACGGCACTGCTCAAGCTGTACGAAGACAATGCCTCCACCCTGACGCCAGACCCCTTGTATGTCCGCTTTTATTACTCGCACCCTGGTGCCTCGGAGCGGCTGGCGCGCATGCGTGGTGTGGCCCCGACGGCGGCCTGATTTTCTGAACGTGATATGTCCCAGGTACTACAAAGACGCGCCTTGACGGCCACGGAGGTGGTCACCCGACTGGCCAAGCTGGAAGGCTGGCGGCTGGACGGCGATGGCACGGCGGTGGTGATTCAGAAAACTTTTCGCTTTGCCGACTTCGCCCGGACCATGGTGTTTGTCAATGCCGTGGCCTGGCTGGCCCAGGCTCGCAATCACCACCCCGAGCTCAGGGTGCAATTCAGCAGCTGCACGGTACGCTACAACACGCATGATGTGGCCGGTTTGTCGCAGGCCGACTTTGATGCTGCTGCCGCGGTGGATGCGCTGCCTGGGGCTACCAGGCCAGTGCCGGTATGACGGCACCGCAACGCGCGCCCGGCCTGATCGTGGCCAACTACGGTCGTCATTTTCTGCTTGAAAACACCTCCGGAGAGCGCCTGATTTGCCATTCTCGCGGTAAAAAAAGCCAGGGTGTGGTGGGTGACCGGGTGTTGTGGCTGGCCTCGCAAGACGAAGGCACGATCGAGAAAATCGAGCCGCGGCGCAACCTGTTTTACCGCCAGGACGATGTGCGCACCAAGATGTTTGCCGCCAACCTGGACCAGGTGCTGATCCTGATTGCTGCCGAGCCCGAATTTTCCAGCAGCCAGTTGTCCCGTGCCCTGATTGCCGCCGAGGAGCAGCACATCAACCCGATCATTGCCCTGAACAAAAGCGACCTCACCGAGCCCTTTGCCCGCGCCTGGGACTGGCTGGCACCGTATCGGCACATGGGTTATGACGTGTTGCCGCTGTCGCTCGCGGACGCAGCAGCGGGGCGCGCGGCCTTGAGCCAGCGCCTGGCTGGCAAAACCACGCTGGTGCTGGGTCCGTCGGGGGCGGGAAAAAGCACCTTGATCAATTGTCTGATTCCGGGCGCGCTGGTGCAAACTGGGGTTTTGTCACAAGCCCTGAGCAGCGGCAAGCACACCACCACCAGCACCACCTGGTATTGGGTGGACGCGGCCAGGACGACGGCCTTGATCGATTCGCCCGGGTTTCAGGAATTTGGACTGAACCACATCGACCCCGCCCAGTTGGCGGCCTACATGCCAGACCTCAAGCCGCACGTGAAAAACTGCAAGTTTTACAACTGCAGCCACCTGCATGAGCCCGGTTGTGGCGTGATTGCCGCGGTGAATTCAGACGACAAGCCTGACAGCATCAGTGTGAACCGCTATCAGATTTACAGTGATTTATACGCCGAACTGAAGCAGATGCGGCGCTATTGACATTGCGGGTCAGACCACTCGCAAAGCGACGTGCTCTGACCCCAACATTTCGTCGGATGTCCGGCTGTTTAAACCTGCGTCTCAGGCTCCGGCCTCGACAAGTTTGGCCAAGGCGGCCACCAGCTGATCACATTGCCCGGGTGTGCCCACGCTGATGCGCAAATAAGCGTCAATGCGGGCCTGTT
>JALNWC010000164.1 GCA_023231075.1 Rhodoferax sp. | reverse complement strand
AAGTCGGGCTCGCCAATGTTCAAAAAAATCATGGGCGCGTCAGACTGCGCCACCTGCGCTGCCAGGGCGCTGGCCGCCTTGCCCACCTCCATCACATAAAAAGGCTCAATGTGTTGGGCGCGTCGTGAGATTCTCATGGACAGGCTAGCGTGCGGCGCCCGGGTCGGCGGCGACCTCGGCCTCGCGCAATTGCCGGGCCAGACCATTGAGTACGCCGTTCACGTATTTGTGCCCATCGGTGCCGCCGAATTCCTTGGCCAGCTCCACGCATTCATTGAGCACGACACGCCAGGGCACGTCCAGGCAGTGCTGTAGTTCATAGGCGCCAATCCACATCACCGCATGCTCGACCGGTGAAATCTCGGCAAGCTTGCGGTCGAGCAAGGGCAGGATCAGCGCGTCCAGCTGATCCGCCTGCTCGGCACTGCCGTGCAGCAAGGCATCAAAATGCACGCTGTCGGCCTTGCTGAAACCCGCCAGGTCACGGGTGAAGGCATCCACCGCCGCGACATCGTTTTTGCCCACCAGCACCTGGTACAGCGCCTGCACCGCAAATTCACGGGCGCGGGAGCGGTCGGATTTGCTGGCGGCCTTGCGCACGCCGGTGCTGGTCAGCCCCTTGCGCGGCTGGCGCGGTGGCCGGGTTGAGGGCTTTGGGTGGCTGGATTCGCTCATTCAATTTCTTCCAGTAAGTTGGCCATTTCCACGGCCACGCGGGCGGCATCGCGGCCCTTGTCGGTTTGCCGGGCCACGGCTTGGGCCATGTCCTCGGTGGTGAGGATGGCGTTGGCGATCGGGATCTGGTAGTCCAGCGCAATCCGGCTGACGCTGGCCCCCGATTCGTTGGCGACCAGTTCAAAGTGGTAGGTTTCACCGCGAATGATGCAGCCCAGGGCCACCAGCGCATGGTACTTGAGTTGTTCGGCCAGGGCCTGCAGGGCCACGGGTACTTCCAGCGCGCCGGGCACCTGCACCAGGGTGATGTTTTTTTCCTCCACGCCCAGGGCCAGCAGTTCGGCACGGCAGGCCCGCGCCAGCGCGTTGGTGATGTCGGCGTTGAAGCGTGCCTGGACGATGCCAATGGTGAGGTTCTTTCCGTTCAAGCGGGGGTCGGTGGCGGCAAGCGCGCCCTGGTTTGCAATCAGCATGGTGAATTCCTGTTCAGTAAAAGGGAGTCAGACCGTCACATAGCCGACAATCTCCAAGCCATAACCGGTCATGCTGGGCATGCGCCGCGGGTTGCCCATCACGTTCATTTTGTGGACGCCGCATTCGCGCAGGATCTGCGCACCGACGCCGTAGGTGCGCAAGTCCATGCGGCCACGCTCGGGGCCGTGGCTGGCGCGGGCCGTGCCGTCGAACTGGGCCAGCAGCTGGTCGGCACTTTCGCCGCAGTTCAAGAACACCACCACGCCCTTGCCCTCGGCGGCCACGCGCGACAGGCTGGTGTCCAGGCTCCAGGAATGCATGGTGCGGCCGACTTCGAGGGCGTCGAAGACCGACAGCGGTTCGTGCACGCGCGCCAGCACGGCTTCATCGGCGCCCCACTGGCCCTTGACCAGCGCCAGGTGCACGCCATGGGCGGTTTTGTCCCGGAAGGCATGGGCCGTGAATTCGCCAAAAGCGGTCTTCAGCGGCCGTGCTCCCAGGTGCTCGACCAGCGATTCGGTGCTGCTTCGGTGGTGAATCAAATCGGCTATGGTGCCGATCTTGAGGCCGTGTTCGGCGGCAAAGAGTTGCAGGTCGGGCAGGCGTGCCATGGTGCCGTCGTCTTTCATGATCTCGCAGATCATCGACGCCGGTTCGCAACCGGCCATGGCCGCAAGGTCGCAGCCGGCTTCGGTGTGGCCGGCGCGCATCAGCACGCCACCTTTGACGGCTTGTAGCGGAAAGATGTGGCCAGGTTGCACCAGGTCTTCGGGTTTGGCGTTGCGGGCCACCGCGACGCGAACGGTCTGCGCCCGGTCGGCGGCCGAAATGCCCGTGGTGACGCCCTCGGCGGCTTCGATGGAGACGGTAAAGGCCGTGCCTTTCTTGTCGCCATTGCGCACCGCCATGGGCGGCAGTTGCAGCAGTTCGCAACGCTCGCGGGTCAGGGTCAGGCAGATCAGGCCGCGGCCAAAACGGGCCATGAAGTTGACCGCTTCGGCGGTGACGTGTTCAGCGGCCATGACCAGGTCGCCCTCGTTTTCTCGGTCTTCTTCGTCAATCAGAATGACCATGCGGCCGGCGCGCAGGTCGGCTACGATGTCTTCAACAGGGGAGATGGCAACAGGATGAGGCTGGGTCATGGCGTGATTCAAAGGGTTGAGTGTCAAAAATCGAGACCGGCAAGCGCAACGGCCACAAGGAAGCGGTCTTGACGGTCAGTTGCCCCGATTATCCGGGATTGTGGTTTGGGTTAGGCTTGAGCCCTGATTTCAGGAGACGATTTATGGCGATTGGATGGTTGACCGTGCTCAAGATGGTGCCGTGGGGCGATGTGATCGAGAACGCACCCAAGGTGGCCACTGGCGCCAAAAAACTGTGGCAGACCGTGGGTAAGAAACCGGTGGCCTCCGCGTCCGGCGCAGCAACGCCAGAGGTACTGCGGTCGGAGTCACCGGATGTCGCGGCCCTGCAGCGCCAGGTGGCCGGGTTGCAGGTGGCCGTGGCCGACCTGCACCAGCAGATGCTGGCATCGAGCGAGCTGATCCAGGCGCTGGCCGACCAAAACACCCAGCTGATCAGGCGGGTCGAAGTGAACCGCGTGCGCCTGCTGTGGTTGGCGGCGCTGCTGCTGGGCTTGATCATGGCGCTGGCCAGCGGGCTTTTTTAGAATTTGACTGCAGATGATGATGGGCATGGGCGATCAGCCCCAGAACGACTGCGAGGCCCGCACCCGCGAAAACCTGCCCCAGGTCATTTTGGACCTGCAAGACACCCTGACGTCGCTGGAGCGCCGCCGCAAGCCGGTACTTGCCGCCATTCATGGTGCCTGCATTGGCGGCGGCATCGATCTGATCTGCTGCGCCGACATGCGCTACTGCACGGCCGATGCCAGCTTCAGCATCAAGGAAATCGACATCGGCATGACCGCCGATGTCGGCACCTTGCAGCGTTTGCCCAAGCTGATCGGCGAAGGCATGGTGCGCGAGCCGGCCTACACCGGGCGCAAATTCGACGCGGCGGAGGCGCTGCAAATGAAGCTGGTGAACCGTGTGTCCGAGTCGCGCGAGGCACTGCAGGCGGTGTGCGCGAACTTGCGGCATCCATTGCCGCCAAGTCGCCGCTGTCGATCCGGGGAGTGGAGGAAATGATCACTTATGCGCGTGACCATTCGGTGGCTGACGGCCTGAACTACGTGGGACCTGGAACGCCGCCATGCTGCCCAGCAACGACCGGCAGGAAGCCATGATGGCCAATATGGAAAAACGGGCGCCTGAATTCAACCTGGAAACGGCGGTTGGATGCACCTGCCAGCACCCACAAGGTGAACGCCATCGAAGCCGTCAACGCTTGATTTCATGCGGCCTGGCAAGGGATACAAAGCGGTCAACCGCCGTTTCTAGGTTCAAGGATTGAGGGCGCCGGGCGGACTCAAATCAGGCTGTCGTCGCTGTTCAAGGCGGTGTCGAGCCGCTGCAATAGCTGTTTCAGCTTGACCGCTTCGCCGTTGGGCAATGCGTCCGCCGAGCTTGCATTCGGCGCGCCTGCGCCCGTTGGTTCGGGCGTGTCGAAAGCAAGGTTGAGCGCGGCCAGCACGGCAATCCGGTCGCGTGAGCGAACCTTGCCGGCTTCCCGGATCTTGCACATGGCATTGTCGACTCTGGCCACCACATTCAATAGCCGGGCCTCGCCGCCTTCCGGGCAGCCAAGCATGTAGCTCTGGCCCATGATGTTGACCTCAAGCTGCTTCATGGGGAACCTCTGGGCGTCATGGCCGGGCTGGGGTTGGCCTCGGGCAGACGGGCCAACAAAACATCGACACGCGCCCGCGCCGCGCTCAAACGCGATTTGAGCGAGTCGCGCTCCTGGGCCAGTGACTCAATTTCCTGGTAAAGCAGGGCGTTGGTTCGCTTGAGCTCTTCATAACGCAGCAACAAGCGATCCACCCGTTCTGTAATTTGATCGATGGGGGTCAGGTCTGACATAGATGGCGCATTGTAGGGTTTTGAGAGCCGATTTATTGAGGCGCTTGCGGCTTTGATGCTTGACCAAACAGCGGACAAATGAACCGGTGTAGCAAGGCGACTGATAAGTCGGGCTGCCCCTGTCGCGTCGGATTTCAGTGTGACCTGGCATTTATGGCGGTTGCCCGAGTTAAAATCTTGAGTTGACCTATTCAGGGGTGGTTCTAAAAACTGCCCCAGTTTGCGCGGGTGGCGAAATTGGTAGACGCACCAGGTTTAGGTCCTGACGCTGGCAACAGTGTGCGGGTTCGAGTCCCGCCCCGCGCACCACGAAGAGAATTTGCTTGACAGGCGCTGCTGTGTTGCAGCCGCGCATTGCTGTTTATATTTTGTGTAATTTGGATTGGAGTAATACCATGGCAGTCGTTGTTGAAACCCTTGAAAAGCTAGAGCGCAAGATGCTTTTGAGCATGCCTCTTGCGTCGATCCAATCTGAAGTGACGGCTCGTCTGAAGAAGCTGGCACGCACCGTGAAGATGGATGGTTTTCGTCCGGGCAAGGTGCCGATGAATGTGGTGGCGCAGCGTTATGGCTATAACGTGCAGTACGAAGTCATGAACGACAAGGTGGGCGAAGCCTTTGCCACTGCCGCCAACGAAGCCAAACTGCGTGTGGCGGGTCAGCCGAAAATCAGCGAAAAAGAGGGCGCCCCCGAGGGTGAATTGAATTTTGAGGCCGTCTTTGAGGTTTATCCGGAAGTCAAGATGGGTGACCTGACCACGGCAGAAGTGGAAAAGGTCACGACCGAAGTGTCGGACGCGGCCATTGACAAGACGGTCGAGATTCTGCGCAAGCAGCGCCGGACCTTCTCGCAGCGACCGCAGGATGAGGCAGCTCAGGATGGCGACCGCCTCACGGTGGACTTTGAAGGCAAGATCGATGGCGAGCCGTTTGACGGCGGCAAGGCTGAAGACTTCCGGTTCATCCTGGGCGACGGTCAGATGCTCAAGGAGTTTGAAGAGGCTTCGCGCGGCATGAAAACCGGCGAGAGCAAGACTTTTCCGCTGGCTTTTCCGGCCGATTACCATGGCAAGGATGTGGCGGGCAAGACGGCCGACTTCATGGTGACGGTCAAGAAAATTGAGGCAGCGCACCTGCCGGAAGTCAACGAGGCACTGGCCAAATCGCTTGGCATTGAAGACGCAACGGTTGACGGTCTGCGTGCCGACATCAAGAGAAACCTGGACCGCGAAGTCAAGTTCCGGCTGCTGGCGCGCAACAAGGCGGCGGTGATGGATGCGCTGGTGGCCAGCGCCGAACTGGATTTGCCCAACGCCAGCGTGCAGGCCGAAATGCAGCGTTTGCTCGAAGGCGCACGTGCCGACCTGAAACAACGCGGTATCAAGGATGCCGACAAGGTCAGCATTCCTGAAGACGTGTTTCGTCCGCAGGCTGAGCGCCGGGTGCGTTTGGGCCTGGTGGTGGCTGAATTGGTGCGTGCCAACCATCTGCAGGCCACCATGGACCAACTCAAGGCCCACATCCAGGAGCTGGCTGCCAGCTACGAAAAGCCAAGCGAGGTGGAGCGCTGGTATTTCAGTGACAACAAGCGCCTGGCCGAGGTGGAAGCCATTGTTCTGGAAAACAATGTGACCGACTTTGTGATGTCAAAAGCCAAGGTCAGCGAGAAAGCGGTCAGCTTTGACGAACTGATGGCGCAGAACTGAACAAGCTGACGTTTTAAAGGGTGGCATGGGGCTTGTGCCGGGCTTTCAGTCTGGTATTCAAGCCCCATTTGCTTATGGGCTATGTTTTTTAGCTACAGTAGCATGAAATTTTTGGAGTCATGATGAAGTTTGAAATGAATGCAATGGATACACAGGGTCTGGGCATGGTGCCCATGGTGATTGAGCAGTCGGGCCGCGGCGAGCGCTCTTACGACATCTATTCGCGTTTGCTCAAGGAGCGCGTGATTTTCCTGGTGGGTTCGGTGAATGACTACGTCGCCAATCTGGTGGTGGCGCAGTTGTTGTTTCTGGAAAGTGAAAACCCTGACAAGGACATTTCTTTCTACATCAATTCCCCCGGCGGATCGGTGAGCGCCGGCATGGCCATTTATGACACCATGAATTTCATCAAACCCGAGGTCTCGACCCTGTGCACCGGCATGGCGGCCAGCATGGGGGCTTT
>JALNWC010000163.1 GCA_023231075.1 Rhodoferax sp. | reverse complement strand
TGTCTGGCTATTTTGAATCATCATCCGATGCTCCCTTCAAGCTTGAACCCGAGTAATTTCGTGGCTTCGACCGCGAATTCCATCGGCAACTGGCGAAACACGTCCTTGCAAAAACCGTTGATGATCATCGACACCGCTTCCTCGGCACCGATGCCGCGCTGGGCGAAATAAAACATCTGGTCTTCACCAATTTTTGACGTGGACGCTTCGTGCTCCACCTGGGCGCTGGGGTTGCGCACCTGGATGTACGGGAAGGTGTTGGCGCTGCACCGGGCTCCCACCAGCATCGAGTCGCACTGCGAGTAGTTGCGTGCGTTGGTGGCCCCTGGCATGACCTTGACCAGGCCGCGGTAGCTGTTGCTCGACTGGCCCGCCGAGATGCCCTTGCTGACGATGGTGCTGCGCGTGTTCTTGCCGATGTGGATCATCTTGGTGCCGGTGTCGGCCTGCTGGTGGTGGTGGGTGACCGCCACCGAATAGAACTCGCCCACCGAGTTGTCGCCCAGCAAAATGCACGAAGGGTACTTCCAGGTGATGGCCGAGCCGGTTTCGACCTGCGTCCAGGAAATGCGCGAGTTGACGCCCTTGCACAGACCGCGTTTGGTGACAAAGTTGTAGATGCCACCCACGCCGTTTTCATCGCCCGCGTACCAGTTCTGCACCGTGGAGTACTTGATGTCGGCGTTGTCCAGCGCCACCAGTTCCACCACGGCGGCGTGCAACTGGTTGGTGTCGAACTGGGGCGCGGTGCAGCCTTCAAGGTAAGACACCGAGGCGCCTTCTTCGGCCACGATCAGGGTGCGCTCGAACTGGCCGGTGTCCTGCGTGTTGATGCGAAAGTAGGTGGACAGGTCCATCGGGCACTTGACGCCCTTGGGGATGAAACAGAACGAGCCGTCGGTGAAGACCGCCGAATTGAGCGCGGCGTAATAGTTGTCGGCCGAGGGCACCACGCTACCGAGGTATTTTTTGACCAGCTCCGGGTGGTTTTGCACCGCCTCGGAGATCGAGCCAAAAATGATGCCGACCTCGGCCAGCTTGGCCTTGTAGGTGGTGGTGACCGACACGCTGTCAAAAATCACATCGACCGCCACACCCGCCAGCGCTGCGCGCTCGTGCATCGGCACGCCGAGTTTCTCGAACGTGCGCAGCAGCTCGGGATCGACCTCGTCCATGCTCTTGAGTTTGGCCTTGGGTTTGGGCGCCGCGTAGTAGCTGATGGCCTGGAAGTCGATCTTGGGATGCTTGACGTTGGCCCAGTCGGGGTCTTTCATGGTCAGCCAGTGGCGATACGCCTTGAGGCGGAATTCAAGCAGCCAGTCCGGCTCGTTCTTCTTGGCGGAGATCAGCCGGATGGTGTCTTCGCTCAGACCCTTGGCCGCCACGTCCGTCGCGATGTCGGTGACGAAGCCATGCTTGTACGGCTGGTTGACCAGCTTGTCGAGGATGGCGCTCATGGGGCGCCTTTCTTGGTGTTAAGACTGAAGCTCTCGCCGCAACCGCAGGTGATGCCGACATTGGGGTTGTCAAACTGGAACGTCTGCTTGAGCCCTTCGGTGACGAAGTCGAGGCACGCGCCTTCCAGACTCGCCAGATGGTCGGTCGCCACCAGCAGCGTGGCGCCATGGGCTTCGATGCGTTGCTCGTCATCGCGCACGTCGTCGGCCAGCGCGTAGGTGTAGGCATAGCCCGAGCAACCCACGGGCTTGATACCCACACGCAGCCCAATGCCGCTGCCGTGTTTGGCAGTCTGCTTGCGGATCTGTGCGGCAGCCGCTGGTGTCAAGGTGATTGAGGTCATGAAATTCTCCTTTAGGTGTATGTTAAATACATCTTATAAAAAGGCACCATGTTTTCTGAAATCCAGCAATGCGAGTAGGGAGAAGCGCGACCCGGCAGCGCCGCAACCGGCGTGCAGTGGTTTGCAGATGGATGCTGGGTTTTAACGTCTGTCTTTAGCGTCGGCGCAGCACGTGAATGAATTCCGCGCCCACGGTTTGCTGCTCCAGCAGTTCGTTGCCGGTCTGTTTGGCAAACGCCTGAAAATCGCGCAGCGAGCCGCCGTCGGTGGCGATCACCTTGAGGATCTGGCCGCTCTCCAATTCGGCCAGGGCCTTCTTGGCTTTCAGGATGGGGAGCGGGCAATTGAGCCCGCGGGTGTCAATTTCTTTGTCGATGTGCATGCTGGGTTCCTGGAATTTTGCGCTGCGCGGCATCAGGCCGGAAAGACACCGGTGGACAGATAGCGGTCGCCCCGGTCGCAGACGATGAAAACAATGGTCGCATGTTTTTCACGTTTGGCAATTTCGCGCGCCACCCAGCAGGCCCCGGCTGCTGAAATGCCGGCAAAAATGCCCTCTTCGCGGGCCAGCTGGCGGCACATTTCCTCGGCGTCTTCCTGGCTCACGTAGAGCAGTTCATCGACACGCGTGGGGTCGTAAATCTTGGGCAAATAGGCCTGCGGCCACTTGCGGATGCCCGGAATGCGGGAGCCCTCGGTGGGTTGTACGCCGATGATCCGAACAGCCGGGTTCTTCTTCTTGAGGTATTGCGACACCCCGGTGATGGTGCCGGTGGTGCCCATGGCGCTGACGAAATGGGTGATCTTGCCCTTGGTGGCGGACCAGATTTCGGGTCCGGTGGTTTCCACATGGATGCGCGGGTTGTCGGCGTTGGAAAACTGGTCGAGCACGCGGCCCTTGCCTTCGCGCGCCATCTGGTCAGCCAGATCGCGCGAGTATTCCATGCCGCCGCTTTTGGGCGTCAAGATCAATTCGGCGCCAAATGCCTTCATGGTCTGCGCCCGCTCGACCGACAGGTCTTCGGGCATGATCAAGACCATGCGGTAGCCCTTGATGGCCGCCGCCATGGCCAGGGCGATGCCGGTGTTGCCCGAGGTCGCCTCGATCAAGGTGTCGCCAGGGGTAATCTCGCCGCGCTCCTCGGCGCGCCGGATCATCGACATGGCGGCACGGTCCTTGACCGACCCTGCCGGGTTGTTGCCCTCCAGCTTGCCCAGAATGACATTGCCGTGCGCCGCATTGTCAGTGGCCCCGATGCGCTGCAGGCGCACCAGGGGGGTCTTGCCGATCAAATCTTCGATGCTTGGATAGTTCATAACCCGCACTGTGCCATAATTCGGGGCTCAAAGCGTTGCCCGGGTGGTGAAATTGGTAGACGCAGGGGACTCAAAATCCCCCTCCGAAAGGAGTGCCGGTTCGATTCCGGCCCCGGGCACCAGCCAACGGTTTCACACCGTATCAAAACACCTCAAAACCCGCACGTTCCCCAGCGTAGCGGGTTTTTTTGTCTCATCGAGTTTTAAATCGTCATGTGAGGCATACAGACAAGGACAAGCTGCGCATCGGTGCGGACGCGGTCCAGCTGCCCACCAAAGCAGCATGATACGTGATACGCCTTGCGTTACACCTCATGTAATGCAGCGCGTAACACCCCATGATCGAATCCTTCAAACACAAAGGGCCCGAACGCTTTTTTGCCGACAGCGACAAGCGAGCCATTCCTGCTCAAAGTGCAGCGCGAATTGAACGCTTGCTTGACCTCTTGGAGGCATCCATCAAAGCGGACGATATGGATTTGCCGGGAAACAAGTTTCATGCGCTCAAGGGTAATCGTGCTGCCTGCCCTGGGCATCACACAGGCGCGCATGGCCGAACCGCTGGGCGTGTCACGGGTGACGCTGGCGCAGCTGCTGCATGAGCACCGGGCGCTATCGGGTGACATGGCCTTGCGCCAGGGGAAACTGCCGGGAACAAGCGCCGAATCCTGGTTGAACATGCAACAGGCCCTTGATCTCTGGGAAGCCCGGCAAGACGTGCAGCGATTTGCCCATGTCACGCGGTATCGCAACTCGCAGACGGCCATGGCAGCTTGACTTGGTGTGGACGTTTTAGATCACGCACCGCCCGAGGCTGATGCCCGAGGGGAGAAGCAGGACCCCCTCGACCTGCCCAGCGCTGGTTCTTTATCGGGGGGTAGGGGGATCCTGCCACTCGATTTGTCGGTCAAAAATACGACACGTTCCCAGAGTTGGCATCACGGCTGCAGTGCACAAGACTTGCGGCACTGGGCGATGGAGGGCGAACTCACACCCAGTAGCTATATTCGTGATGTTCGTGATGGAAAAAGTCGTCAATATCTGACGGAGCCAGATGGCGACTACCGCACTACCGGGGCTGTGAGCCGGTCATGGTCCCCTGGGTTTTGCGTTTGTGATACCCGCTGAAATCATCAGTAACCAGCGTGCCTTTGAAGTCTTGCCGCACCCGCTGGGGATGCTCGCCACCCCGGCTGGTGCAAAAATCAAACAGCACGGCGCGCTGAGCCACGAAGTTGGTCGTGCGGTACACCCACACGTAAGCTTTTTGGGTCTTGCCCCGCCCCGCTGCCAGGAGCGACCGTGGCGATCGCCGCGGAGTCCAGCACCACCGTGCCGCGCCATGTCCCCGCGCCCTGCGCGAAGGCCCGTGCCGGGTCGGCGCTCAGCAGCGCCACGAGGATGAAGCCGGGCTCGCCGACCCAGTGCGTGATCTTTGCATCGACCACACGTGACATTGACTGGGCGCCGACCGTCCAGGCACCGCCGTGCACCATCATCAGCACCGGCGCGCGGCTTGGCGCCCCGGGCAGGAAGACATCCATGCGCTGGCGCGGGTCGCTGCCCTAAGGCAGGTCGTCGATGCGGCGCGTATCGGCCGGTGGTGCGGCCTGCGCCGCTAGCGCCAGGAAGACGAGCAGGGCAGAGGGGCGTCGCGGATCATGCGTTTCATGGTTGAACTCCCGAGCGGTAGCAGCGCCAGCCAGCGTATGGCGTTGGCGCCCGGCGATTCGCCGAAGGCATTGAAGGACATGCGTCGCGCCCTCACTTCCCGGCTTGACGCGCGCCACGCCGGGTCATCGCATAGGCCTCGATGTCGGCCAGGGTTACGGTCCCCTTGCGGGCGGTGTCGATCGCGTCGAAGTTCCTGGACACCCACGGCATCTTGGCACTGGCCTCCTCACGGGTGAGCTGGCCATCGACGTTGGTGTCGGCGCTGCCGAAGCGTTTGCGCAGTTCGCTCTGTAGGCGCTCCGCGCGCTGGTCGGCAGGTGCTTGCCCGCACGCGGTGATGCCGGTCAGAAGCAGCAGGCCGGCCAGCGCGCCTTGCGCGATGCGCAGAGATGGGCGCGTGAGCTTCATGGTTTTCTCTTTCATCCGTCAATCAGCGGCAGGCAATCACGGCGCCGCTTGCGTTGTAGCAAGTGGCGCTGCGCGTGAGACCGGTGCTGCTGTCGTACGAACTGCTGCTCTGCACGCTGTTGCCCGTGGCGGCGCTGGTGGCCGTCGTGCTGCGGCTTTGCGTCACGTTGCCTGTGGCGTCGCGGCTGGCGCTGCCGCTGCTCTGCACGCTTCCCTGGCTGCCGCTGGCCGACACGCCGCTCTGGTGTGTGACCGATCCGTCGGCGTTGCGCTCGTTGGTGCCGGCGCGCGTGGCCGTGCCGCCGTTCGGGCCGCGCATGACGCCGCCGCTGGCCGACGTGGCGTTGCCCTGGCTATCGGTCGCCACGGTGCGGCCGCGTATGACGCCTCCCCCGTTGGGGCCCTGGCGAACCACGGTAGCCGTGGCGCTCGTGCCGCCAGCGGCGTTGGGGCGCACGACGCGGCGGCTGGCCGCTTCGGCGTCGGTGGCGGTGGCGAAGCCGGTGACCAGCAGCGCGGCGCCAAGGGTGGAGATGGACAGTACATGTTTCATGGAATGACTCCTGGAAAAGTCGGCACCACCCGGTGCGGCGCCGTGACCTCACTTTCGCAGAGAGGCGTGTGGCATTGATGTCACGGACGGCCTGGTTGATGGCAAGCTGTGACAGCCAAGGCGGGCGTGTCATCGTTTGACATGATTCAGCGCCCTGCCGTCGTGCGCGGCCGCGGCTACGATAGCGTCATGACCGCAACGCCAAGCCGCATCCTCATCGCCGACGACGAAGCCGATCTGCGTGCGCTGCTGCAGCGCTATCTCAGCGACCAGGGCCTGGTGGTACGCAGCGTCGAAGATGCGCAGCCGGTGGAGCGGCTGCTGGCCCGCGAGCGCTTCGATGTGCTGGTGCTCGACGTGATGATGCCAGGCGAAGACGGCCTGGCGCTGTGCCGACGCCTGAGGGCGCAGGGCGAGACCATTCCCATCCTGATGCTCACTGCGCGCGGCGACCCGATCGACCGCATCGTGGGGCTCGAGATGGGCGCCGACGACTACCTGCCCAAGCCTTTCACGCCGCGCGAACTGCTCGCACGCCTCCAGGCGTTGATACGGCGGCAGC
>JALNWC010000162.1 GCA_023231075.1 Rhodoferax sp. | reverse complement strand
GCGTGATTTGCCTGCGGCAAAAAGCGTTGAAGCGGTTGAAGCCCTGCTGCCTTGGAATTTACGTATAACAGATTTGGTGCACAAAACAGCCCAGTGATTTACTGGGGTTGCTGGAGCGCTTACGACCGCAGCGGATTGGCCGACCAGTATTGCCGCCACCGGCCTGGCGTTGGCGGTTTACCCGGTGGGCGTCGAGCGCGGATTCCTGTCGCGTGCCGCAGCGGTGGGACGAACGCTTGCGACCCTGCGGTTTTTCTGGAACAGCCCGCAAGGTCCGGAGCCTGACGCAACCGGCCATCAGGGCTTTTACTATCATTTTCTCGACATGCAGACCGGCCGGCGTACCTGGCAATGCGAACTGTCAACCGTAGACAGCGCTTTTCTGCTGGCGGGCGCGTTGACGGCGGGAATTTATTTTGACGCGGACACGGCCGACGAGCATGAAATCCGCACCCTCGCCGATGCGCTCTATCGCCGCGCTGATTGGTCGTGGGCGCAAGATGGCGGCGCCACGGTCACGCACGGCTGGAAGCCCGAAATCGGATTTCTCAAGTACCGCTGGGAAGGCTACGACGAGGCGTTGCCGTTGTATACGCTGGGGCTGGGCTCGCCCACTCATCCGCTACCCGAGAGCAGCTACGCCGCGTGGACTTCTACTTACCGGTGGGAGCACTATTACGGACAGGAATATCTCTACGCCGGGCCGTTGTTCACACATCAGCTCTCGCATGTCTGGATCGATTTTCGCGGCATTCAGGACACCTTCATGCGTAGCAAGGGCATCGACTATTTCGAGAACAGCCGCCGCGCGACTTATGCGCACCAACAGTACGCGATCGACAACCCGCTCAAGTTCGCCGGCTATGGCCGCCATTACTGGGGACTTACCGCGAGCGACGGCCCCGGCCCGAACACCATCAAAGTGAACGGCATCGAGCGCCAATTCTTCGATTACGTGGGGCGCGGCGTGCCGTACGGACCTGATGACGGCACCATCGCGCCGTGGGCCGTGGTGGCATCACTGCCGTTCGCGCCAGAGATTGTGCTGCCCACGATGGACTGTCTTATTCACCAGGTGAAATTAACAGAGTCCGATCCCTACGGCTTCAAAGCGACTTTTAACCAGACCCATCCCGCAATATCCGGCAACCCCTTTGGATGGGTATCGCCCTGGCATTACGGGCTTAATAAAGGGCCGATTATTTTGATGATCGAAAATTATCGAACCGGTTTGTTGTGGCAACTGATGCGAAACTGCCCATACATCGCCAGCGGCTTGCGACGAGCGGGTTTCACGGAAGGTTGGCTATGAAGGCCTCGGCGTTACCCGCCGATAGTTCGCGCTGTCGTAGGTGCATCCCGCATGAATTTGCCGCAAATTTGCCTCCCCTCACGATGCATCTGTCGGCAAGGCATGGGTTGGGGAAAGTCGCGTTGGTACTCACACTGTTTTTACACATCGCGCCGGCCATCGCACAAGCCGACAATGAAGACTCCTCCAGCATCAAGGGTTGCAAGGCGGATGAGGTCGTCAGATTCCGGGGGGGCACCGCAAGACTGGAGAACGACCTCTTTGCTGGCACCGACCAAAACTACACGAACGGTGTGGCATTCACCGCTGTTTCGCACGACATCGCCGGCAAGCTTCGAACCGAGTGCCTGCCCACACCGGTGCGACTGCATGCGGAACTCATCAAGTTTCTGAACCCCGGTTTTTGGTCCGATGCGGAAAACTCCGCACATACGCAAAACGTGGTGGTGAAGTTTGGCCAATCCATGTTCACACCGAAAGATCCTGCCAGGACCGATCTGATCCTGGACGATCGGCCTTATGCGGGCTTGCTGTACGTGGGCATGTCGTGGAACCGTCGCAAACATGAACCACAAAGCGACTCGGAAATACTCGATACGCGCGAGATCACATTGGGCGTCATCGGCCCGTTGTCTCTCGCGGAACAGTCACAAAATCTGGTTCACGATGTGATCGGTGCCGAGAAATTTCTGGGTTGGCAACATCAGTTGAAGAATGAGCCTGCGTTGCAAATGGCCATGGACCGCAAATTCAGGGACTATCGCGGAACGGGCGCGATTCAGCCTGGTTTCTCTGCCGATTCGATACGCTCACTGGGACTGCGACTAGGCAACATCGAAACCTCCGCTACCCTGGGCATCGAAGGGCGTATCGGCTGGAATCTACCGAACGATTTCGGGACCTATCCGATCAGACCAGGCGCCGAAAACCGCCCGCCATCCGCCGCCTCCATCCACAGCGGCTCAAACGATGCCCATCCTACGGTGGACAAACCGCGTCCAGGTATTCACCTTTTCGGAACGCTGGAAACGAAGCTCGTCGCGCATGACTTTTCACTCGACGGCAACCTCTTTCGATCAAGCCACAGTGTCACTCGCCGACCATGGGTTGCCCAAGCTGCTGTCGGGATCAGCGTTCATGGCCTGGTGGCAGGACACGGCGTCAAGTTGGCCGTGATGCGTGTTTACCGTTCACGGGAATTCGAGGAGCAGGGGTCAAACCAAGCTTACGGCTCTGTCGCGCTGAGCATTGAGTTCTAAAAACGTATTGCGCATCTTGGCCCGCTCCCATCCACCGTTTAGACAAACAAAGGAAGCAAAAATGAACAGTCGAAATCACAGCCGCAGATTTGCTGCCATGGACACAAACACTTTTGTTGACGTCTTTGATCGCCGTGATGGCGAGATGCACGGCGGGTCCTGATCTCCGACGTCATGCTCTGCCTGCCGTGAGGGGCTATACGACCGCTGCGCTACTGATCAAAAAAAACTGGAACAAATCTCCAACTGCTTCGTTTATCCAAGTAAGGCCCGGTCGAATCAAGACCGGGCCTTGATGAGAAAGAAGTCCGTAACTACCACTGGAGAATTACCTATCATGAGATTCAATCAAATCACAGTCAAAGCTTCTGTCCTGGCGACCCTCTCGGCGGCACTGCTGCTCGCGGCGGCGCCTGCCTCCGCGCATTGCGATGGTGTGGACGGCCCGGTCATTAAAGCAGCGCAACAAGCGCTCGACACCGGGAACGTCAATCGCGTGCTGATCTGGGTGCAAGCTTCTGACCAGGCGCAGATCAAGGACGCGTTTCGCAAGACACTCGACGTCAGGCAGTTGAACCCTACGGCCAAGAAGCTGGCTGACTACGCGTTCTTCGAGACCCTGGTACGCGTACACCGTGCCGGAGAAGGGGCGCCTTATACCGGGATCCAGCCGGCTGGCCGCGACCTTGGCCCAGCTGTGGTGGCCGGCGACAAGGCGCTTGAAACGGGCTCCGTCGAACCCTTGGCGAACTTGCTCACGAAGGCCGTGCACAAAAGCGTCGGGGGACAGTTCAAGGACGTCATCGCCAAGAGGAATTTCAAGGTTGACGACGTTGCCGCCGGACAAGAATATGTCAAGGCGTACGTCGGCTATATCCATTCAGTCGAACGGATTTACGAAGCCACTGAAGGTCCCGCGCACGGCGACGCTCAGGAAAGCCCTGCAGCGGCCCATCAGCATTAAAGCGATCCAAAGGTGAACACCATGAACCTGCAAAACCTGCTGAAATCACGCATTGCGCTGGCGCTCTTTGCCGGCCTCTTTTACCTGACCTGGAAATCGTTGGCTCAGTATTTCGGGCTGGATGAATCGATCGGCGGCGTCGGCACGGACGCCATCGGGCTGGGCAATGGTGGTCTCGCGCTGGCTTGGGCGCTTGGGCATTGCGATGGGCTGGATGGACCCGTGGTGACGGTGGCACGAAAGTCGCTCGAAACCGGCAATGTCAATCTGGTCCTGCCCTGGGTGCGGGCCGAGGACGAAGGCGAGATTCGAAAGGTGTTCGACCAGGCGAGGTTGGTGCGCAAACTCGGCGCAGAAGCGCGCGAACTCGCCGACACGCACTTCTTTGAAACGCTGGTACGCATCCATCGGGCTGGAGAAGGCGCGCCATTTGGTGGTTTGCAACCGGCCGGTCGCGATCTCGGCCCGGCGGTTCCAGCTGCCGACAAGGCGCTCGAAAATGGCTCGATCGAGCAGGTGGAGAAACTGCTCAGCGACGCGATACGCGGCGGCGTGCACAAGCATTTTGACGCCGCCTTGGGGCGCCGCAAGTTCGACCCCAACGACGTCGAGGCAGGTCGTGCGTACGTCGAGGCCTATGTGCCCTATATCCACTATGTGGAGCGGTTATGGCAAGCCGCACAAGGCGCGGCACATGCAAATACACATGACCAGCATCACGCCAGTCACGGACATTGACAATTCTGTGACGGGCTTCGGGCTTTCAGCTCGTGCTTTTACCTGTGTAAGTGCCACAAATCCCAATAGACACATTATTATTAATAATAGCCTGTGACGCTTTTATTTAGAAGAATATGAATTTCATCTTGCTGTTGCATTTCACGTCTACTTCAACATGAATCGACTACGTCCCGCACTGACGTTGAGTTCCTGCGTCACCTATTCCAAACTCAAACCCGCTGCCCTGTGGCTGATCTTGACCCTCGGCGTGCCGAGCATGGAAAACCCCATCGGGCTGGAGCAGCTCTCGCCGCTGGCTGATGCCGCCATTGGTGGGCTGCTGATGGGCACCTTCATGAGTTTGTTTTACCTGCCCATGTTTTAGTGTGGGCGTCTGGCAAGATCAAATGAGGATGCTTTAGCGGTCTGGCGCACACAGTAATCGCTGTGTCAAGCTTGCAATATATCGCAGTCAATGCAAACGGGCGTGATGTGATGCAGATAGCAAGTCGGCGACCCCATTAGCTGCAGAAAATTTTGAGTTCTGTAGCGTTGCCGGCTGATAAACGTGCTTCTAACAGGTACGAACGCCAGTCGCCCAGATCTGACGAATTTTCCATGTTCTAATAGATGTATATTAAGTACCTCTTTAAATGCCAGACCGACTTCTTGATCATTGACCGGGTTTTGGCGCAGCACTTTGACAAAGGAACTTCCATGAACATCGACAAATTCAAACAGCAACACGTTGACATCATCGGGTGCATTGCAGCCCTGCGACAAGCCAGTCAGGCCGGGGTCAGCGAGAACGCCGCAGAGATAGCCCGGCTCATCATTTCGATGAGCTCGGTTATCAAGCTGCACCTTGCCGTGGAAGATCAGATACTGTATCCGGCACTGCGCAGCGGGAACAACGCCGTCCTGGCCAGGATGGGCCAGAAATTTCAGGACGAGATGGGGTCCATCGCATCGGCTTACATGGTATTTGCCGGCCGGTGGAACCAGGCGGAAAAGGTCGCGCGCGACCCGCAAGGGTTCCGGTCGGACGCCAACTCGGTGCTCAAAATAGTGCATGCACGGATGCAAAAGGAAAACACGGTTTTCTATCCGGCGATTGAAGCGCTCTGAAGCGCCTGATGGATCCTGAATACGCCGTGCCGAGATGAATGCAGCCACCTCATCAGAAGACATTGACGTCAAATTGTTCAGCATGGTGCTCTGTTTTTCCAGAGCGATCGATTTTCTTCACCCGAAAATTTCCGAACACCATCTCCGGGTGGCCTACGTTGCGTCCTGTCTGGCCGAGGAACTCGGCCTTGGCCAGGGGCAAATCCAGGAGGCGCTTATCGCTGGCGCGCTGCACGATGTGGCGGCCGTGTCATCTGCGATGCACTTCGACTTGTTTGATGATGCATTGACCCGCTATCACGTTAGCACCAGGCAGATTCCCGACCATCTGCACTTGCACGGATGGGAAGGCTATCTGCTGCTGCGCGACTTTGCGCCCTTTGCCAAGGCCGCATCCGCGATCCGCTTCCACCACGTGAACTGGGACTTCGGCTATGGCCGCGAATTCGAGGGAGAACAGGTGCCCCTGACCAGCCACATTCTGCGTCTGGCGGATCGCATCGCGGTTCTGCCGGACGACGATCGCCATGTTCTGGAACAGGTGGCCGGCATCCGTCAGGCGGTCGCCACCGGAACCGGGCGCTGGTTCATGCCGGCGGTGGCGGCGGCCTTTGACGGAATTTCCGAAAAAGAGTCTTTCTGGCTCGATCTGACCAGCCGGCACAAGGAAGAAATCATCAGTCGCCGTTTCGGCGGTTCGAAGGTCAGCCTCGATCTGGACGGTCTTTACCAACTGGCCAGAATATTCGGCAAAATCATTGACTACCGCAGTCCCTTCACGGCGGCGCATTCCAGCGGAGTCGCCGCTACGAGCGAGGAGCTGGCCCATCGGCTTGGCATGTCGCCCACCGAGAGACGATTGATCGGTGTGGCCGGGAACTTGCATGACATCGGAAAACTTGCGGTGCCCACCGAGATACTCGACAAGCCCGGCAAGCTGACG
>JALNWC010000161.1 GCA_023231075.1 Rhodoferax sp. | reverse complement strand
GTCGAGCACGCTGGTCGCGCCGCTGTCAAGCAATGCGCGCACCACCGCGTCCAGGCGCTCAATGTGCAACAGGGTGGACACAGTTCAGTGACTTTCTGCTAAAGTTATCTTACAAGGTAAGAAATAGGAGTCGAAATGCAAACTGTAACCGTTTCCGGAAAAGGTCAGGTCGTGATTCCCGTGCAAATCCGGCGCCGCCTTGGCATTGCACCCGGCTGTCAACTGAACTTCCACCTGGAAGGGCAAGTCATCCACGTCGAGATGAAACGCCAGGTGGTGCCCTCCAAAATAGAAGACGGTTTTGGCATGCTGGTGTGCAAAAAGCCGGGCAAACGTCGGCTGGCGGATTTTGATGTGGCGCTTGCCATGCGTGAGGCCGCCAATGGTCGCCCTTGACACCAATGTGCTGGCCCGTTTTTACGTGGACGATCCCGCCGACCCCGAGGCGGAAAAACAGCGCCCGGCAGCGTGCCGCCTGCTTGGCGAGTCTGCCCAGATATTCATTCCGTTGACGGTGGTGCTGGAGCTCGAATGGGTGTTGCGGGCGTTTTACGGCTTTGCCGCCGACGATTTTGTCCGGGTCATCCGGCACCTGCTCGGCCTGCCCAACGTCAGCGTCGAGGAATGGTCGCGCATTAACGATGCATTGGCCTGGCACGGTGATGGGCTGGACTTTGCCGACGCGCTCCATCTGTCAGCAAGCAGCCATTGCAATGAATTCATCAGTTTTGATGACCGGCGGTTTGCGCGTCGCGCCAAACGTTTGGGCTTGGTGCCGCCTGTGGTGATACCGGAATGCTGAAACTTTACTGAAACGCCACCTCGGCAAAGCTGCGCAGTTTGCGGCTGTGCAGCTGGTCGATGCCTTGTTCGCGCAGCAACTCCAGCGCACGGATGCCGATGCGCAGGTGCTGGTCCACGCGCTCGCGGTAAAAAGTGTTGGCCATGCCGGGCAGCTTGATCTCGCCGTGCAGCGGCTTGTCGCTGACGCACAGCAGGGTGCCGTAGGGCACGCGAAACCGGAAGCCGTTGGCGGCAATGGTGGCGCTTTCCATGTCGAGCGCCACCGCCCGGCTCTGGCTGAAACGGCGTTGCGGGCCGTTGTCGGGCAGCAGCTCCCAGTTGCGGTTGTCGGTGGAAGCCACGGTGCCGGTGCGCATGATGCGTTTGAGCTCGGGCCCCCTGAGTTGCGTCACCTGCGACACCGCCGTGGCGAGCGCCACCTGCACCTCGGCCAGCGCCGGGATGGGCACCCACAGCGGCAGTTCTTCGTCAAGCACATGGTCTTCACGCACATAACCATGGGCCAGCACGTAGTCGCCCAGTTGCTGGCTGCTGCGCAGGCCGGCACAGTGGCCCAGCATGATCCAGGCGTGCGGACGCAGCACGGCAATGTGGTCGGTGATGGTCTTGGCATTGGCCGGGCCGACGCCGATGTTGACCATGCTGATGCCGCTGCCGTCGGCGCGCACCAGGTGGTAGGCGGGCATTTGCGGCAGGCGGGCTGAAAATTTGGGGTCAGGGCCCAAATTCGCTCGCCGCTTATCCGGCGATTCAGCAGCGCCTTGCGCTGCCGCGAAATTGGGGTCTGACCCCAATTTTTCAGTGATCACATTGCCCGGCTCCACAAATGCGATGTATTCGCTGGTGGCATCGGCCATGGCCGCATGGCCCAGCGCAATGAATTCGTCGATGTAGAACTGGTAGTTGGTGAACAGCACAAAGTTCTGGAAATGCTCGGGGCCGGTGCCGGTGTAATGGCGCAGGCGCTGCAGTGAGTAGTCGACCCGGGGCGCGGTGAACAGCGACAGGGGTTGCGGCTCGCCGGGGTGCGGCGCGTGGGTGCCGTTGGCGATGCCGTCGTCCATGGCGGCCAGGTCGGGCAGGTCAAACACATCGCGCATCAGTTGTCGGCGCTGCGGGCTCAGGCTGCCCTCCACATGGCCGTCCTCGGCAAAGGAAAAATGCACCGGAATGGGCTGGTTGCTGGTGCCCACCTCCAGTTCAACGCCATGGTTGTCGAGCAGCAGGCTGAACTGCTCCAGGTAGTAGCGGGCGTACAGGTCGGGCCGGGTCAGGGTGGTCTCGAAGCGGCCCGGGCCGGCCACAAAACCATAACTCAGGCGCGCCGACTCGCTGGAAGCCTGGCGCGTCACGGTGTCGGTCTGCACCCGCACAAAGGGGTAGCAGCCGCGCACGTGGCCGGGCAGGTCGTCACCCGCCACGTAGCGCTGCATGGCCTGGCGCAAGTGGGCAATGCTGTTGTCATAAATCAGCCGGGCCTGCGCCAGGGCCGCAGCCGGGTCGGTAAAGCGCATGGGCGCAATGAAAGCGGGTAGATAAGACATGCGTCCATTGTTCCACGGCTGGATGACGTTGGGGCGGCTGGGCATGATGCAAAACTGCCATACTCCGGACCCAAGAATCCAAGAAAACCCCGTCATGCTGAAATTTACCTGTTGCAACGAAGTCCGCCAGTTTTCCGAAGTCCCGCAAGCCCGCTTGCTGCGCGGCATCACCCGCGGTTATGAGCGCGAATGCCTGCGCATCGACCGCAACGGCCAACTCGCCAAAACGCCGCACCCCACGGCGCTGGGCTCCAAGCTGACCCACCCCTGGATCACCACCGACTACGCCGAGGCGCTGCTCGAATTCATCACGCCGCCGTCCAACGAGCCCGGCTTTCCATTGGCGTTTTTAAAAGACATTCACCGTTTCAGCGCGCAGCAGCTTGAAGGCGAGTTGCTCTGGGCGGGTTCGATGCCCTGCAAGATTGGCACTGACGCCGACATTGCCATTGCCGACTACGGCCGCACCAACGCGGCGCGCTTCAAGATGGTGTACCGCGAGGGCCTGGGGCTGCGTTATGGCCGCGCCATGCAGACCATTGCCGGGGCCCACTACAACTGGTCGCTGCCGCAGGATTTCTGGCTCAGCCTGCGCGACTGCTGCGGCGGCGAGCCCAACTTGCAGGACTTCATCGACCACCGCAGTTTTGGCCTGATCCGCAACTTCTTGCGCTACGGCTGGCTGGTGCCCTACCTGTTTGGCGCCTCACCCGCGCTGTGCCAGTCGTTCCTGCAAGGGCACTCCAGCGACCTGACCGAACTGGTGCCCGGCACCCTGCACGGCGATTTTGCGACCAGCCTGCGCATGAGCGACCTGGGTTACCAGAACCACGCGCAAGACAAGCTCGCTATCAGCTTCAACTCGCTGGCCGACTACACCGCCGGTCTGGAAGCCGCCATTCGCACGCCCGACCCCTATTACACCGAGCTGGGCGTGCGCGACGGCGCGCACTGGAAACAGCTCAGCGACAGCCTGCTGCAGCTCGAAGCCGAGTTCTATGCCCCCATGCGGCCCAAGCGCATCGCCCGCAGCGGCGAGCGCCCGGCCAAGGCGTTGCGCACGCTGGGCGTGCAGTACCTCGAAATGCGGCTGTTCGACCTGAACCCGTTCATCGACATCGGCATTGCCCCCGAGCAAAGCCTGTTTGCCGACGTGCTGCTGCTGATGTGCCTGTTTCGCGCCAGCCCGCCCATCACCAGCCGCGAGCAAAGTGAAAACGACGAAAACAAGCACCGCGTGGTCACGCGCGGGCGCCAGCCCGGCCTGCAACTGCTGGTGCATAACCACGAGCAGCCGCTGCGCGCGCTGGCGCATGAACTGTTTGACGACATGGCGCCGTTTGCCGCCATGCTCGACAGCGCCTACGGTGGCCAGCGTTACCAGGCGGCGATGCAAGAGCTGCGCCTGCGCATCGACCAGCCCGAGCGCACGCCCTCGGCCCAGGTGATCGAGGCGGTCAAGCAGCATGGGGGTTACTTCAACTTTGCCTTTGAAATGTCAAAAATCCACACCCAGAGCCTGCAAGCCAGCGCGCTGAGTGCCGAGACCCTGGCCCAATTCAAGTCCAGCGTGCAGCAATCGCTGGCCGCGCAACAACAACTGGAGGCCGCAGCGCAAGCTTCGTTTGAAGATTTTGTGGCAGCCTACTTTGCTTGAAGCGCCACCGATAATCCTTGCATGACCCATACAAGCTCCCTGGCCTTCAACACCCTGCCGCTCAACCCCGCCACGCTGGCCAACCTGCAGCAGCTGGGCTACCTGAGCATGACGCCGATCCAGGCGGCCAGCCTGCCCACGGCGCTGGCCGGACGCGACCTGATCGCCCAGGCCCGGACCGGCAGCGGCAAGACCGCCGCCTTTGGCCTGGCGCTGCTGGAGCGGCTCAACCCGCGCCGCTTTGCCGTGCAAGCGCTGGTCTTGTGCCCGACGCGCGAACTGGCCGACCAGGTGGCGGTCGAGATACGCCGCCTCGCCCGGGCGCTGGACAACATCAAGGTGGTCACGCTGTGCGGCGGCGTGGCGCTGCGCGGCCAGCGCGCATCTCTTGAAAACGGCGCGCACATCGTGGTCGGCACGCCGGGGCGCGTGATGGACCACCTGGCGCGCGGCTATCTGGCGCTGGATGCCCTCAACACGCTGGTGCTTGACGAAGCCGACCGCATGCTCGACATGGGTTTTCTCGACGACATCGTGACGGTGACAAAACAGTGCCCGCCCGAGCGCCAGACCCTGCTGTTTTCCGCCACCTACCCCGAGGGCATCGAGAAACTGGCCAAACAGTTCATGCGCTCGCCCGAGCAGATCACGGTGGCCGACACCGCTGGCCAAAGCCTGATCGAGCAGCGTTTCTACGAAGTGACCCGGCCCACCCGGTTTGAAGTGGTGGCCCGGCTGCTGAACCACTTTCGCCCGGTCAGCACGCTGGCGTTTTGCAACACCAAGCAGCAATGCAAGGACTTGGTGAGCTACCTGCAAGACCAGGGTTTCAGCGCGCTGGCGCTTTACGGTGAACTGGAGCAGCGCGAGCGCGACCAGGTGCTGGCGCAATTTGCCAACCGCAGCGCGTCCGTGCTGGTCGCCACCGACGTGGCCTCGCGCGGCATCGACATCAAGGAACTCAGTGCCGTGATCAACGTCGACATCACGCCCGACCCCGAGGTCCACGTGCACCGCATCGGCCGCACCGGCCGCGCTGGTGAGTCAGGCCTGGCGCTCAGCCTGGCCGCCATGTACGAAATGGGCGCGGTCGGCAAGATCGAGCAGTACCAGAAACAGCCGTCCACCTGGCACAAGCTCGACGAACTCTCGCCCACCGGCACCGGGCCGCTGCTGCCGCCCATGGTCACGTTGCAGATTCTGGGCGGCCGCAAGGAAAAAATCCGCCCCGGCGACGTGCTCGGCGCCCTGACGGCCGACGCCGGTTTCAGCCGTGAGCAGATCGGCAAAATCGTGGTGACCGAATTCACCACCTTCGTCGCGGTACAGCGCGACATTGCCCAACAAGCCATGCAAAAGCTCAACGCCGGCAAGGTCAAGGGGAAAAGTGTCAGGGTGCGGGTGGTTGAATAAGGGGTCAGGTCTTGCAATCATGCATTTGTTTAGGGTGCAGCCTCGTGTCGGCGCACTGCCCGGCTGACCGTGGTGTAGTGAACCGAAAAGGCGTCGGCGATGGCCTGCATGGTGTAGTCGCCCGATGCGTAGGCGGCCGCCATGCACGCGGCCAGATCAGCACCTTCCTGCCTGTAGGCAAGCAGCGGCTTGGCCAGGGGCCGGCGTTGGGTCTGCGGCACTTCTGAGGCAACGCTGTTGCCAGATACATCCTGCATGCGCTTGAGGAAATCGTCACTGCCCAAATAGATTTGCCCGCGCAAACCGTCCCACAGGGGCGGTTGACCGACCCCAGCGCGAACAAAATCCCGGAAACGCGCGACGGCCGCGGACCTTGGCTCACCAAACTGCCCCAACACCCACTCGACATTGAGCCACGGCGGTGCTGGCACATCGCCCTTCATGGCAGCGTAAGAACTCCATGGCCATTGGCCGGCCTCAGACACCATACCGGCGCGCACCGGATTGAGCACCACATAGCGCGACAATTCGAGCAAATAGCCGTCTTTTTCAACCAATATCGCTTTGTAGCGCCCCTGAAAGACATGGCCGACACGCTCGTATTTGCGGTTCACATGCTGGGTATAAACGCCGTTGAGTTGCCGCATGCCCTGCGACAAATTACCTTCCACTGTCTCGATCACCACGTGGTAGTGGTTGCTCATCTGGCACCAGCCGTGGCAAATCCAGTTGAAGCGTTCGCACACTTGCGCCAGCACCTCCAGCCAGTCGCGGCGATCATCATCATCAAAATAGATCGCTTCACGCCGGTCACCACGTGAAGTCACATGATAAAGCCCGCCGGCAAGTTCGATTCTGAGAGGTCGCGCCATAGTGCCGATGATAGCGATCTATTTATGCTTGATTGCAAGACCTGACCCC
>JALNWC010000160.1 GCA_023231075.1 Rhodoferax sp. | reverse complement strand
GGCCGCAAACTGGCTCGTCAACGCAGCAAGACCCGTCGTGCCACCGCAGCGATGGGACGCTCTGCCCAGCGCTGCAGCCGTGCGTTTAATTGCAAAGGTTTCAGCGCCATGCGCACAACCATAGCCATGGGGTACTGTGCGCCCATCAGTTCATACACCTGCTTGTGGATGACAGCGTACGCCGGTGCTTGACTGCACCCCCGGAAGCGCCAGGCCGCGGCATGTCGCAGCGCGATGTCGGTGTCGCTCTTGCGCAGTTCCGCCACGCGACGCCAAAGTGTGGCGATTACATGCGGCCGACGCAGATTTTCCTGCTGCTGATACCTGAGAAAGTAGTCGTAGAAATGCTTGTAATGTTGCACCTCGTCGGTGCGGATGCGCCAGGTGATATCCCGCAGCACGGGCTCATCGAACACGGCATTGAGCGCCTGATAATAGGTGGTCGTGCCCATTTCGACGATGCAGCGCGCCACCAACTCCTGACCCCTTGTGGGCTCCAGCTCGTCGCAGGTGCATAGCTTGGCGTATTCGGCGAAAAAGGCGGCATAAGCGCTGTCCCAGTCGAACTCAGGCCAGACATGCTGCACATAGGTTTTCAGCGCGCGGCCATGCTGCAGTTCCTCGACTTTCCAGTGCTCGTTCAGCCATTCTCCGACCTCCGTATCGCCCGTGAAATAGTTCACCAGGTTATGGGCGTAGGTTTCTGCGCCGCTTTCGACGAACGAGGCGCTGCACACCAGAAGAAAGAGGTCGTCGCGCACGCGCATGCGTGCGGTGTCGATGGAAGAGAAATCGATATCTTCCAGATGCCAGCGCAAATCTGCTGCGCGTTGATCGTTGTGCATTGCCATTTTTCCCCTCATGGAAGAGCTTCGGAGCTTGTTGATCATCAATCAAGCGGGTTTTGTTGCCTATATAGCCACCGCCGCAATCAGGCGCATCATCGCCGCCATCCGTGTACGCACGAAAAGCAAGGCCTGGAAAGCGCCTTCAGGGCACATGCCAGCCACACGACCCGCCGCCAATGCGGCCGCGGGCCAAGGCCTAAAACTACTTGCCGATGGCGTCTTGGGCCATGCCGGCCATTTCGGTCAACGCATCCAGTTCTGCATCGCCTCCAGTGCTTTGTCGGCAGCCTCCCTGGTGGCGGCAACTGCTTTTTGGGCTGCATCTCTGGCGGCTTCAGCGGCATGTTGGGCCGCTTCTCTACCGGACTCGGCCGCATTTTTGACCGATTCCTCGGCCTTCTGCGCCGCTTCCGCAGCGGCTTCAGCTGCTTGATTGGCCGCGTCCGAGATTTTTTGCAGCGCATCCCGGCTGGCTTGCGCGGTTTTGTCGACCAGCGTCGTTTCAGCCTCGGCCAGTCGGCTCCGGGCCGTCTTCAGGTTGTCCTGAAGGCGGGTGCGCAAGTCGGCGATCTTCTTGCCGGCTTGATCGGTGGTGGCCTGCAAAAGCGCATCGGCATCGGCAACAATCTGCTTCATGTCGGCGATCAGTTTGTCTTTGCTTATAGAACCGGACTTGTTGGATTCAGACATGGAAAACCTCCATCAGTGATTAAGAAAAAAATATCGGTGTAACAATTTTTCAGGTTGGTGAGCACGCTCACGGCGGCCTGGCCCGTTCGAAGCCGTCCGCCTGCCAAGGCTTACTTCGTCACGGCATCTTTGACGTCTTTGACCGTTTCCTTGCTTGCCTCAAGCGCTTTGTCGGCAGCCTCCCGGGTGGCTTGCATGGCTTTCTGTGCGGCGTCTCTGGCGGCTTCGGCCGCTTTCTGCGCAGCCTCTTTGCCAGATATAGCCGCCTTTTTCGCCGCTTCCCCGGCCTGCTGTGCGGCTTCCCTGGTCGCTACGGCGGCCTTTTTGGCGGCTTCCTCGGCCTGCTGTGCGGCCTGCTGGGTCGCTGCGGTCGCTTTGCGGGTGGCTTGTGCCGTCTTGCGGACTGCCAATTTGGCAGCTTCATCGGCATCTCGCGCGGCCTGATGGGCTGTTTCGGCGGCTTTCTGCGTGGCTTCACTGACGGCTTGTTCAGCCTTCTCTGCAGCCCGCTTGGCGGCCTCTGCGGCCTTCTGCGTCGCTTCCCTGGCTTCCTCGGCTGCCTTCTTCGCGCCTTCCTCCGCTTTCTGCAGCATGGACACCTTGGGCGTCTCAACCGGCTTTGCCGCGGGTTCTTCCGCAGCCTGCGCACTTGCGCCCACCACCAATGCCGACAGCATCAACCATGTTTTCAATTTCATCATTTCTTCTCCTTGCAGTCATGAAGCAGGGACGTCTGCTCCGCACGTTTGCCCGGGACGGGGCGTTGTTGTTATTTTTCCTTATTGGCTCCACCAAGACCGTTGCGCATCAAGCCGACGACATGCCGCGCAATGGCCTTGGGGTCTTCATGTTGTTGCTGGTAGCCCGGCAGGAAACGTTGCACCGACCGGGTTTCAAAGGGATAGATTACCAGACCGATCACTGAAATGACGTGCGGCTGATGGTCATGGCCCGGAGCGACCTCACCGACGAGATGACGCAGTGCGTTGAACAGGTCCCGAAAGACTTGATCGGCCAGGCTTTGCAGGCGCTGCTCGTCGCTGTCCAGCAGTACCCACTGAATCAGGCGTCTAAAGTTCTCTTCCTTGGCGAGCATGCGCGTGAACTGGACAACGAAGGATTCAAGCCGGTCCCAAGGATTTCCTGCGCCGTCAAGAAGGGCCTTCAAGGGCCCCATCTTTTCTTCAAAGGCATAGCCGACCGCATCCAGACAGAGTTGCGTCTTGTCTGAAAAATGATAGTAGAGGGCGGCAGGCGTCACGCCCACGGCAGCCGCGATATCCCGCATTGAAACCCCGTCAAATCCGCGCGTTGCGAATAGCGACGCCGAAAGGCCGAGTATTTCTTCCCGCGTATTCGTGAAAACCGGCTTCGCCATTGAGTACAACCTAACGAATAAAACTACTTAACGAACGTTAATTAAACACGGATTCTCGTTATTTTACTCTGGCTGCAAGGCTTGGCAGGTCAACTGTGCCCACATCGCGCGCTTCGTTGGCATGACCGAAGAGGAGCGTGCGCCCCTGCAGTTTTTATTCGCGCACCCGAAGAAGGCGTTCATCTTCCGCTTTCGCCGGGTCATGCACCGCATCACGCTGGCGGGCGACCGGCCTCGTCAACAGGCGCGTTTGCTCACGCTGATCGAGTGGCAGGCAGCTTTACGGATGGCCGGCGGCATTCTCTGTCGCCGGACGCAGGCGATTCACATGACGGTAGACAAGACCACGAGAAACGCCTAGTGCGCGTGCCGTCTTTGAAATATTGCCGCCGTATTCGGCGAGTGTCCGTCCAATAAGTTGTTCATCAGATGCCCGCAGGCTGATGGGTAAAGCCGGTGTGATGTCCACCAGCGCAGTCGTGGCCGGTTCAGCTTCCGCCGTGGCCGGCTCGCCTTCCTGGTGGCGGCCCAGGCTGAATACCTCCTTCGCGCCGTCGGCGCTTTGCATGTGCGCGAGCAACCAGACGGCGAGCCCGTTCGGGAGTCGATGCCTCGTCGGGTCGGCGCGCCGGGTCAACGCCGCGAGTTCCTGGGATTGGAGCCCGAACACCTCACTCGATTCCGTCCACGGGCCGACTTGCAGCACACCGAGCAGGCGCGCCGCCGCGCCGTTGGCCCAAGTTACCATGCCGTCGCTGTTCACGCCTGCCAGCCCCTCCATCGGCGTGCCCAGCAGGGTGGGCAGGGTCTGCAGCCGTACCACGATGTGCTCGCGGGACTGGGCTTGCATCAATCGGTTTTCGATGGAAGTGGCATGCAAGGCTACCATCGAAGCGGCATCAAAGCCGAAGGACTGCGCTTCGATCGACACGTTCAGCACACCGACTATCTGCTGATGAATGTCGCGGATCGGTCCGGCTGCACACTGGATTATTCGCAGGCAGTCCAAGAAGTGTTCTGCTGAGCTCACGGTACAGGGTTGGCCGGTTCGCACCACGATTCCGGGTGCGGTTGTTCCCACATTTTCTTCGGCCAGATTGACGCCTACGCGGCTCGCCAGGTGCAATGACTGCTCATGGGTGGCGGTCGATCGCGTGGCATGCACCACCACGCCGGTGACGTCGGTCAACATGGCTCGGCAGGCGGTGCCGGCGAGCATGGTTTCGAGCTGCACCAGTTCGTCGGCAGCTGCATCCAGGAACATGCGGTTGCGCGCCAGCGTCGAGCGAATACGGCTGTGGGTAACCGTGTTGAAGCTGGTGGGCTCGTTCGGCTTACGGTGGGCCTGGATGCAGCGATACCACGACTGAATAACGCTTTCACTGACCAGTCCCGATGGCCTGACTCCTTCCTCGAAAAAGCGCTCGCGTGCGAGGGCCGTGCGTTGCTCTTCCGTATTGAAGAATGGCTGTGCCAGAACGGGCTTGGAGAGCGGCCTGTGGGTCATGTCAGATTCCTTGATCGCGGATCGGTAATTTGCAATGAGCCAGTTTGAACCGAATTGGAACACTTTTCACCTAGGGATAATACTTAGTTTGTGTCATCGGGATTGACTGATTAAATACATGCTTGCTGGAATACACATGCGCAATAACAAGTGGTGTAAACAGGAATCTAATTTAAACAGGAGACAAGATGAACGTATCGAAGAAATCCGGATGGGTATTAAAGACAGTTTCACGTCGCACTCAAACGCCTCGCGGCGGCGCGTTGCGCAGGGCCGGCGGACTGGGTGGTGCTGCATTGCTCATGATGGCGTCGGGCGGCGCCTTCGCGCTCAATACGGGAACCGATGCGAACCTGTCCATGAAGCCCGCCTCCGGCGCCATGGCCGGGGCAGCCTATACCAAACCGCAGGAGGCCTCGGCGGCAGTGTTCGGCAACCCGGCAACGATGACGCAGTTCAGCGGGACCAACTTTGGCATTGGAGCCTCCTACCTCGCGCCCGATGTTGAGATAAGGCAGTCGGGTGCGGCGGGCGCGCGTACCTCAAATAGCGAGGCGGAAGACTATGTGGCCCCCGATGTGGCGGTAACCCACGAGCTCGGCGGCGGCTGGTATCTGGGAACTGGCATAGAGGTCGATGCCGGCCTTGGCGGGGACTACCGCAACAGCCCCCTTACCGTTCCTAGCATCAGTACCGATCCGGCTGTCACCGGGCTGCCTCTGCTGGTTGAACTGTTGTCGTTCAATGTCAATTTCGCGGCCGCCAAAAAACTGACGCCGCAGACCTCGGTGGGCGCTGCACTGACCGTCGGATTCGGTTTGGCGCAACTCGGAACGGCGGGGCCGGCCGGCGCGGGCCTGGGGGGCTTTGGCGGCACGAGTGCCAGCGTGCATGACTTCGGCTTTGGCGGCTCGCTCGGCGTCACACACCAGCTGACTCCGGCGATGATGTTGAGTGCGGCCATCAAGAGCCCGGTCAAATACGACTTTAAAAACATTCTGCATACAACGGTAGGAGCCGCCGGATTCCAGAATCTGAATCTCGAGCAGCCGCTTGAGCTCGTGGTCGGTGCGGCCTACGATATCGCGCCGAACTGGATGGTCGAGACCGATCTGGTGTGGAAGAACTGGAGCAATGCAAAAGCCTACGAAGACCTTTACGAAGACCAGTTCTTGTTGTCGGTTGGCACCCAGTACAAGACCGGCCCCTGGAGCCTGCGCATGGGCTACAGCTATGCCGAAGACATCATGCGCGACACGCCTAACAGCACGCTGAGCGGTTTGCGAGGCCTGGGTCCGGTACCCCTGAGCGGGCCGCTGGGAGTGGAATTGGTCAAGCTGGTGCAGACAACGCTGCTCCCTGTGGTCTGGAACCATACCTTGACTGCGGGCATCGGCTACGACCTCTCCAGGAACGTCCGACTCGATACGTTCGCTGCCTATGCGTTCAAGGGCGATGTGAGCCGAACGACCAATATTGCCGCCAACCTTGGAATCCCGGTGGGCCCGGAGACTTACCAGACTGATGTCAAAGCCTGGGCTGTCGGCGCCGGCCTTAGCTTCAAGTTTTAATCGAGATTTTTGGGGAGACTCTGTCTGGCGTAACTAAATATAAGGACGGCTGGGAGTTCAAGTCGTCCAAGCGGTTTGCTTATTACTTGGTACGGTGTTTTATATTAACTGAAAGGAAATCATCATGTCTGCTGTAATGAAATCAACGGAGAGGGGTGGCGGGTCTGGGTTGCATTCCAGCCGAAGTATTTTCAAAGTTTGGCCGGTGGCCTTGGGGTTGGCTGGTCTGGCGATGCTCTTGGCTTTTTACCGTTTGTACCAGGGCGCCTATTCCTTTAAATACGGGCTGGACTCGACGACACCCGAATTTGCAAAATATTGGGTGACGATGTTCGAGATAGAAATTCCACT
>JALNWC010000159.1 GCA_023231075.1 Rhodoferax sp. | reverse complement strand
CACCGCCAGCACCGCCAGTGACCAGGTCGGCCATTGGCGAGGCAGCCGGCTTGGCGGTCGCCGTCACCGAAGGTATGGCCGACCATTCCCAGTCCTGGGTGGACGCAATGCCTGCGGCCGTCAGTCTGGCAGCCAACTGCTGAGCCACATCCATCCGCAATCCATCAGCAAACACCACCATCCGCCCCGGCGCTGGCTCGATAGGCTTGGCGCGCCGGGAAACCGTCTGCCCGTCAGCGTGAATGAGTTGTTGCAGGTGGCGGGCGGTGTTTTCCAGCCATGGCAAATAGACGGCCCGCAGCGTGCCCAGCACCGCACCGTGTTGCTCTGGCGAACCACAAGCCGCCATGGTGGCCAGCGCGGCGGCATCCACGCGCCAGCCGTCGCTGGCATAAGCGGCGGCGTACACCTCGGGGGTCGGCGCGCCGGGTGCCGTCCGGCACAGCTCGGCCAATTGCGCCAGGGGTTGCAGCGCCGTCGCCAGCGGGCTCAAGCCCAGCTTTTGCCAGGGGTAAGCGCGCCGGTCTGCGTGTACTGCTTCCAGCGCTGCAATGCCGCGAATCACTTCGTTCTGTGGGCGGTCCGCCAGTGCCTCCAGCGCGTTCTGCAAAGCTCGCTCTTCGCTCTCGTTGATGCTTGGCCAGACCTCGGCAGAATCAAACATGCCGGGGGCTTTGGGTGCCGCCCGCTTCAGCCATTCCACAACGCCGGGGTAGTTGACCGGTGCCTCAGCAAAACGCTGCCAGACCTTGCCCCAGTGATTCACCCGCGCCGCAAGCAAGCCCGCAGCCTTGAGCGGGCCGTCCTTGACCGGGTCAAAGTTGGCGTCGGTCTTGCACTGTTGGCAAAAGGCCTTCCACTGCGCATCGGAACAACTCTTTTTGAAGGCTTCTGGCTCGGCCAGCCAGCGCAGCAGCAGCCCGGTGGCATCGGGCGCCAACAGACCATTGAAAAACTCGGCATCCAGGCGCCGGCCCTGCAACTGGGCCATCGGCTCCCCCAGCAACGCGGGCAAGGCACCCGCCAGCGCATCGAGCGTGGCCTGGTCCTTGGCCACATCAAGCTCAAGCCCACCGTATTTGGAAACCAGAAAGGCGTATGGCGTCCACTCCTTGCCGTTCACATGCAGCCACATTGCGCCGCGATACTGCAACTCCACCAGCGCGGCCAGCTCGGGCGGGCCGTCTTCAGCGGCGCGCAACTGCTCGCGGCCGATGCCGGGCAGATAAAGGATTGGCGTGATGCCTGCCTCTGGCGCACCACCCACCAGGCGCGCCTCGATACAACGCAACCAGAGCGCCGGACCGGTGCGCTGTTCGGGCACATAAGCACCCAAAACAAACAGCTCCGGCAACAGCGCCTGCAATGCCGGCACTACGCCCAGCCACAAGCGCTCGGGGTCGGTCCACAGCACCACACACGGTGCCACCTGGTCACCGGCGGCATAAGACTGTGCGGTGGTGCGCAGAGCAGCGACAAGACGCAGGGAAAGGGTTTCACTCATGGCAAATCTTGGGTTGTGCCAGTTGGCGCAGCGGGCAAACGTGAGCGCGCCAGCCGGACGGCTTCGTGCAGCTTCGCTTCAAGTTGCTTCTGGGGCAAGGCGTGGGTGAGGTAGCTGGCAAGATGGATACCGCTTTTGTGCAAATCCATCAACTCGACATGCCCTTCACTCTTGCCGGCACAAAGAATCATGCCCAAAGGCTCCGCCTCATCAGGGTCGCATTCATAGCGTTTGAGCCAGCCCAGGTAAAGATCCATTTGCCCCTTGTCCGCTGCGTCGAAATCGCCAACCTTGAGCTCGATGGCGACCAACCGGCGCAGCTTGCGGTGATAGAAAAGCAGGTCGAGGTAGTAGTCCCGACCGTCGATCTGCATCCGCTTTTGCCGGGCAACGAAGCAGAATCCAACACCAAGCTCAAGTATGAACGCCTCAATCTCGCGCAAGATCGCAGCCTCCAGGTCCTTCTCGGCGAAAGTGTCTTTCAGCCCAAGAAAATCAAGCAGGTAGGGGTCGCGAAAGACCAGATCAGGCGACAGCTTGTCTTCCTCACGCAACTTTTTCAGCTCCGCCGTCATCAACTTGTCGGGCTTCTTTGACAGGGCTGTGCGCTCAAACAGCATGGATTGAATCTTTTGGTTCAGGGTGCGCGTGTTCCATTGCTCCATGCGGCACATCTCGGCATAGAAGTCACGCTTGAGCGGATCGTCAAGGTAAATGATCCGGCGCAAATGCGTCCAGCTCAATTGGGTACTCAGCGCGAGCAAAACCTTTGCTTTGGGGAAAACTTCGGCACAACGCACCATGTTGAACAGATTGCTCTTGGTAAAGCCGCGCCCGAACTCGACCGTCAATTTTCCACTCAGTGCGTGGAAAATCTCATCACCGTAGCTAGCGCGCTTCTGCTTCAGGATGTCCAACTGAATACGCTGCCCAATTTGCCAGTAGAGCATTACCAGCGCGGAGTTGATGCCTTGCGCAACGGTTTGCCGAGTTGCAACAATCATCTCGCGCAGTTCGGACAGCAGCACGCTTGATGCGGCCACTGCCTTTGGCTGTATGCTCTGGCTTTCCCCGGCAGATGCCAAAACAGTTTGCGCGTGCTGGCGTCCAGCCAGCTTTTTGGTGGGCTGGCTGACCGTCTTTACGGCCGACGGTGTGGTGTTCTTCTTGGCAGTCATTTGCGTGGTGCCTGGGCGGCTTGCTTGAACGCGATACTGTAATGGCAGTCATTCCAGCGGTTGCCGTCCGGCTCCTTGCCGACGCCGGCGAAATTTTGGGTTGCCTCGTCCCAGCCCCAGAACCAGGGGAACTCGGCCTTGGCGCGCATGGGTTCCTTGCCGCGGTCTTTTTCCCACTTGATGTTGGGCTTGCTGCGCAGCAGGCCGGCGCCTTTTTTGCCGCCGGGAATGTCCTGCGCCATGAAGGGCCGAATGTTCAGGCGCACGCCGTCATTCTGGTCGGGCTGCCAGCCGATGGCTTGGCTGCTGAGTGGCTTCCAGCGCACGAACAGATCAAACGGCGGCTCGCCTTCGAGGATCAATTTGAGGCGGGCCTGCAAGGTCTTGGCCGCCGCCAGCCGGGCATCGCTGCCAGCCTCACCGGCATCCACGGCGGCTTGCTGGCGGCGGATCCAGTCGCCGAGGTAGGCGTAGGTGAGTTTTTCGAGGTTGGCGTGATCGAGCTTGTGGTAGTTGAGCAGCGCGCTGAAGCCGCTCTTGTGGCCGTCCCAGAGGTGCCAGAGGAAGGGGCGGTGGTGGAACAGCGCGCAGTGCTGCTCAAAGAATTCGTCGCGCAGCCAGTCGTCCAGCGTTTCGGCTTTGCTCTTGTTCTTGGCGCCCGGCCCGGCGCTGGCGAGCAATGCGGCTAGGTCGAAACTGCCCAAGGCCTGCACCAGCAGCAAGCGCAGACGCTCGGCGGCGGGCGCTTCACCCTTGGTGGCGGAGAGGCAGACGATGCCGTCGGCATCGGCCAGCGTTTCGAGACCATCGGGGTCAAGCGCCCGCCGCCGAGCATCGGCGTCTGCTGCGGTGCAGGCCTGGCGCACTTGCTCAACAGCCAGGTCTTCCAGCTCGCTGTTGGCACTGAAATGCTCGGGCTCAGTAAAGATGCCTTCGCGGTATTCGTGGCTGGCAATCCATTGTGGCAGTAAGTTGGTGAGGTCAATGCGGGCCCAGCCGTGGTTGGCTTCCAGCGTGGCCGCTTCAAATTGGGGGACGCGTGCCCGTACACGGCGCTCTTCAGCCGGGGGATACACCGCAAACCAGATGCGCTGCTTGCCTGATGTATGAGACGACCACGGCAGGCGCACCTGGCGGCAATAGTTGGCAAGCAGGCGGTCGATGTTGCTCATTGGGTGGGGCCTTGGAATTGGGCGAGCAGGGGAAAGCTCAAATCGACCACTTCGCCAACTGCGCGCAGGTTGAGCAGCCCGGCGCGATGCGACTCCTGGCCCAGGGCTCTTGCGCGCTCAGCGTTCAAGTCAAGTAAGCGGCACCACGGGTTGGTAAAGACTGCCGAGCCGTAGTAGCCGGTGATCGTGCCAAGGAACAAGGCCATGGTGACGGCCGCGGTAGTTGGTTTAACGCGCTGGCGTATCTTGTGTGTACGGCCAGCGAGATGCCCGGACTGGGTCCAGGACGATGCTGCATTGCGGGCAATTTTGTGATGGTTCAATTCGGAATACTGATTTGGAAACTTGGTCTCAAGCGCCTGTGCCAAGGCCGCTGGCATGACCAGATCACCAACAGATGCGTCCAAGATGACTGATGTTGTAGCCCGAAGAAGGGGGTCGCGCGCCCATGCCACCTGCAGCGCCAACAACGGCAGACTGGTCGCATCGATCGAATGAAGCTTGCGCAAGAGTCCAAAAATAGGCGTTGCTTCATTCAGCGCATAGAGTTCGCGCAAGTGGCGCAGGGATTTATGCTGCGTGCTGCCTGTGTTCTTGTCAAGCACGTTGCGCTGAAGAATGGCATCGCAGTAATCGGCGGTATCTGAACCAACCGGCACTGCTGCCAGCACCGCCTCCAGTTCGGCCAGCATCATGGTGCGGCTGTTGTGCGCACCGCCGGCAGAGAGCTTGAGACCAAATTTTTCCATAGCAGCGGCATATGGAAAACCGGGGTTTACTTCACCTGATTGACGCGCGCTCGAATGGATTGATTGCAATGTGACAGTCATGAAGTATGTGGCCGTGGTCCCAAAAAAATACGTTTGATTTTTATTTTGTCTGCATCATATGCTGTGGCAAAAGCTGCTTTAACAAATGCTAAGTGAGACAGACGCAGAGTTGCAGCGGTAGGCAACATTTTTTTGTCGTCTTGGTGAGCGCCGCAGCGTCAAAAAGCAGCCCGCCGCGCCTTGATTCAGCCAAAACAAGGCAGCCTTGATGCGCATCATCATTCTGGGAGCCGGGCGGGTGGGTGAACGTGTGGCCGAGAGCCTGGTTTGTTAACCGCCGGGTGATTTGGGTGCGGCGTCGGCCGCCCGCCGGAATTCTGCTGGGGATTGCCCGGTCCAGTCCTTGAAGGCGCGCATGAAGCTCTTTTCGTTTTGAAACCCTGCCGCCTGTGCCACCTGTTTGATGGGGCGGTCGGTGCGCAGCAGCAGGTCTTGCGCCCGCTGCCTGCGCACCTCATCTTTCAGTGCCTGCAATGACGCGCCTTCGTCCTTGAGTTGTCGGTGCAAGGTGCGCGGCGAGACGTGCAGCAGGGCGGCCAAATCGTTGGCGCTTCGGGTCTGCCCGGGGTGCGTGGCCAGTGTCAGGCGCACCCGCTGCACCAGCAGGCGGTCACGCCGGTACTGCAGCACCGTCAGCGGCAGGGCGTGTTGCAGCATCTGTTGCAGCGCGGCCTCGTTGCGGCGCAAGGGCAGATCGAGGTAGCGTGCATCCATCTGGATCTGCGCCTGCGCCTGCTCAAACGTGGTGGCACCCGAGAACAACACGGCATAGACCGGGTGGTGCACGGGTGCCGCAAATGGAAACCGGGCGCCCTGCAGCGGAATGCGTGAGTCAATCAGCCAGCAGGCCACGCCATGGAGGTTGCGCAACACCGAAACCAGACAAAACTCGCGCATCGCGCCCAAATCGCGGTTTTCGGTGATGCTGATCGTGGTGATGTCCTGCGTGGTTTGCACCTGGAGGCTGATGTCATCGGTCAGCAAGCCATGGTGGCGGCACCAGCGCTGCAAAGCCACGCCGAGCTTCGGGGCGCTGATGGAGGCGCGCGCCAGCATGCCGTAACTGCCCCAGGGCAGGCGGCGGCTGAACCAGCCAAGCGCTTCGTCGTCCAACTCCTGCATCGCCGCGTCTGAAATGCGCTCCATTTGCGCGGCGCTGATGCGTGCGCCGGGATTTTCAAGAAGTTCTGGCGCAATTTGTGCCGATTCAAGCGCATGAGCAGGGCTTTTGCCGTACTTTGCATAGGCTTTCATAATGGCTTTGACGAAGGCAATTGGGGTTGCCTTGGTGGTGCTTGACAAGTTTTGCATGGTTCGAAGTATCTTTTCGATTGGCGCAATATGCAACCTGCATGACCGCCGCTGGCGTGCTTTTGGTTTTATGCTCGGGCCATCACCCTGGCGCTTGCCTGAACGCCACACCCGACACACAGAAAGAATGCCATGCCCGTTCTGGAGACCAAACTCAACGCCCGCTCTGCGGATTTCCAAGCCAACGCCGCCGCCATGCGCGGTTTGGTGGAGGACCTCAAGGCCAAAGTCACCCAGGTTGAAATGGGCGGTGGCGACGCGGCGCGTGCCAAACACACGGCGCGCGGCAAATTGCTGCCGCGCGACCGGGTGCAGACGCTGCTCGACCCCGGCACGCCGTTCCTGGAGTTGTCGCCCTTGGCGGCTTTGGGCAT
>JALNWC010000158.1 GCA_023231075.1 Rhodoferax sp. | reverse complement strand
CACGCCGGTGATGTCGTCAATGCTCAGCAGCGCGTCGCGCAGTGCGCGCCGGGTGGCGTGCACGGTGCGGGTGATCAGCGGCGCGCCGAGTTCGGCAAATTGGCTGCGTGACAGGATGGCTTGCCGGGTAGAGCCGTCGGCTCCGGCCAGCGCCAGGGCTGCGGTGTCATGCTGCGACAAGGCTTCCTTGGCCGTGCGCGCTGCCGCCAGCAGGCTGCGCTGGGCGCCCGGCGACAGGGCGGACAGGCCGTCAATGCCGTGCTGGGTACAAAACCAGCTGGCAATGGCGTGGTCAAAGTCGTCCCCGCCCAGGGCCGAGTCGCCGCCCGTGGCCAGCACCTCGAACACGCCCTTGGTCAGGCGCAGGATGGAAATGTCAAAGGTGCCGCCGCCCAGGTCGTAAATGGCAAACGTGCCTTCGGCGGCCTTGTCCAGACCGTAGGCAATGGCGGCCGCGGTGGGCTCGTTGAGCAGGCGCAGCACGGTCAGCCCGGCCAGGCGCGCCGCGTCCTTGGTGGCCTGGCGTTGGGCATCGTCAAAGTAGGCCGGCACGGTGATCACCACGCCAGCCAGCGGGCCGCCCATTGCGCATTCGGCGCGTTCGCGCAAGGCGGTCAGGATTTCGGCCGAGACCTGCACCGGTGAACGTTCACCTGACACCGTGCTGATACCCACCATGCCGGGGCCGTCGGTGAAGCGGTAGGGCAGGCCGGCCGCTTCTTTCAGGTCGCTCAGGCTGCGGCCCATGAAGCGCTTCACCGACACGATCGTGTTCTCGGGATCTTCGGCCTGGCTGTGCTGTGCCTCGCGCCCCACCACAATGCCGTTACCCGGCAGATAACGCACCACGGAAGGCAGCAGCAGGGCGCCGTCTTCGTCCGGCAGCGCCCGCGCCACGGCGCTTTGCACGGTGGCAATCAGCGAGTTGGTGGTGCCCAGGTCGATGCCCGCGGCCAGCCGGTGCTGGTGCGGCGCGGCGCTTTGACCGGGCTCGGAAATTTGCAGCAGTGCCATGGGGTGGATTCTCTGGTTCAGACGGCGAAGCTCTCGCCGCAGCCGCAGTTGGCCTTGGCGTTGGGGTTGTTGAACTTGAAGCCTTCGTTCAGGCCTTCGCGCACAAAGTCAAGCTCGGTGCCAGCCAGCATGCCCAGGCTGCGCGGGTCAATAATGACCTTCACGCCGTGGGTCTCGAAACAGGCGTCGTCGGGGTTGGAGGCGTCGACAAATTCAAGCGCGTAGGCAAAACCGTTGCAGCCACTGGTCTTGACCGCCAGGCGCAGGCCGATGCCGCTGCCCCGTTTGGCGAGGGATTTTTCAACGTGGCGCGCAGCGGCAGCCGTCAGGGATACAGACATGGCATCACCTCCTGGCTCAGACAGAGAACGAACTGCCGCAGCCACAGGTGGTTTGGGCGTTGGGGTTGTGAATGACAAAGCGCGAACCTTCCAGCCCGTCTTCAAAGTCGACGCGGGCACCCAGCACGTATTGCAGGCTCATGGCATCCACCACCAGCGCCACACCGGCGGTGATGGTCTGGGTGTCGTCCTCGGCAATGGCATCGTCAAAGGCAAAGCCGTACGAAAAGCCCGAGCAGCCACCGCCGGTGACGTACAGGCGCAGCTTCAGGTCGGGGTTGCCTTCTTCAACAATCAGCTCCGCCACCTTGGCGGCTGCGGCGGGTGTGAATTCGAGCGGGCTGGGCATCAGGCCGGGTTGGCTGGCGCTGTCGGTGGTCAGAGTTGCTTGCATGAGTGGACTCCTGGGTTGGACGTGAAATGTGGCGGCGGGGCCTCAGCGTGTGCTGGAGGCGCAGGCCGGTTGCTCGGACACCAGCGTGGCCGCGCCCGCCGGGTGGCGTGAGCGGAAGTCGGCCACGGCGGCCTTGATGGCGTCTTCGGCCAGGATCGAGCAATGGATCTTGACCGGGGGCAGCGCCAGTTCCTCGGAAATGTCGGCGTTCTTGATGGCCAGCGCCTCGTCCAGCGTGCGCCCGCGCACCCATTCGGTGACCAGCGAGCTGGACGCAATGGCCGAGCCGCAACCGTAGGTCTTGAATTTGGCATCTTCGATCACGCCCTGCGCGTTGACGCGGATCTGCAGCCGCATCACATCGCCACAGGCGGGCGCACCCACCATGCCGGTGCCCACACTGTCATCGCCCGCCTCAAAGGCACCGACGTTGCGGGGGTTCTCGTAGTGGTCGACGACTTTTTCGCTGTATGCCATGGGGATTCTCCGTTTGTCAAAAAGGTGGGGGCGGCTTCAGTGTTCAGACCACTGGATCGAATCAAGGTCGACACCGGCTTGCACCATGTCCCACAGCGGGCTCATGGCGCGTAATTTGGTGACCACCTGGGTGACTTGCGCAAGGGTGAAATCGATGTCTTGCTCGGTGGTGAAGCGGCCCAGCGAAAAGCGCACCGAGCTGTGGGCCAGCTCGTCGCTGCGGCCCATGGCGCGCAGCACATAGCTGGGCTCCAGGCTGGCCGAGGTGCAGGCCGAACCCGACGACACCGCCACGCCCTTGATGCCCATCAGCAGGGATTCACCCTCAACATAGTTGAAACTCACGTTCAGATACTGCGCGGCGCGATGCTGTTCGTCACCGTTGAGCACCACCGCGTCCATCTTTTGGAAACCGGCCCAAAGCCGCGCGCGCAGGGCGCTGATGCGTGCGTTGTCAGTGGCCATGTGTTCGCGCGCCAGCCAGAAGGCCTCGCCCATGCCGACGATCTGGTGGGTGGGCAGCGTGCCCGAGCGCATGCCGCGTTCATGCCCGCCGCCGTGCATCTGGGCCTCGATGCGCACGCGCGGTTTGCGCCGCACATACAGGGCGCCAACGCCTTTGGGGCCGTAAATCTTGTGGGCCGAGAGCGACATCATGTCGATGGGCAGCGTGTCCAGATCAATCGCCACCTTGCCCGCCGCCTGGGCCGCGTCCACATGGAATAGCACCTTTTTGGTGCGGCAAATGGCACCTAATTCGGCCACGTCCTGAATGACACCGGTTTCGTTGTTGACCATCATGACCGAGGCCAGCACCGTGTCGGGACGCAGTGCAGCTTCAAATACCGCGTGATCCAGCAAACCGCTGGGCAATACCGGCAGCACCGTGACCTCAAAGCCTTCGCGCTCCAGTTCGCGCATGCTGTCCAGCACCGCCTTGTGCTCGGTGGCCACCGTGACCAGGTGTTTGCCCTTGTCTTTATAAAAATGCGCAGCCCCCTTGATGGCCAGGTTGTTCGATTCGGTGGCGCCCGAGGTCCAGGCGAGTTCACGCGGGTCGGCGTTGATGAGAGCGCAGACCTGCTCGCGGGCCAGCTCCACCGCCTCGTCGGCGGCCCAGCCAAAAGCGTGCGATCGGCTGGCCGGGTTGCCGAAAAGCTCGGTCAGGTAGGGCATCATTTTTCTGGCCACACGGGGGTCTACCGGCGTGGTGGCCGCGTAGTCAAGATAGACCGGCTGAGCGGTACGGGCGGTGGCCTTGTTGCGGCGGGTGTCTGGCATGTCAGGCTCCTGAAAAAGGGTGGACACCTGCTGTTCTGCAATTTCAATGCCATGCCTGTTTCGGGCAAATCGGTGGCTGCAAATGCGCTGATTGTTGTTTTTGTCTGTGGGTCTTGCCGCCGCTTGTGGCTGTCTTGTCTTGTTTGTCGGAAAAACGGACGCTTGGGAATGGCGTCAAAGAAGCTTTTGAAACGCTGACGGCACGTTTCTTGCGTAGAGTTTTCACGTGGCGCATGTGTTGGCATCAGGCCACGTTAAGCGGAGATCGATATGGTGAACACACAGGTAATTGAATCCCGGCGTGAACTCAACGCAATTTACGAAGTCAGCAAGACGCTGGCCACGTCGCTGGACGTGACCAAGACGTTTCGTGAGGCGCTGAACTATTTGCTGCATGCCTTCGACTGGCGGCGCGCCTTTGTGGTGCTGGCCGAACCGGATGCCCACCTGCGCGGCCTGTGTGCCGTGGGGCTGACCCGTGAAGAGCAGCAGCGATTGCAGTTTCGGACCGGCGAGGGCATTGTGGGTCGTGTGTTTGCCAACGGCATCCAGGCCTACGTCCCGGATGTGCGCTCCGAGCCGCTGTTTCTGAACCGTACCGGGGGGGCAGACCAGAGTCCGGGCATTGCGGTGACCATGCTGGTCACGCCGATTCATGCCGATCGCCGTACCGTGGGCGTGCTGGCCATCGACTGCCTCAACCCGGATCAACGCCGGGGCTTCTCCTACGACTTGCAGCTTCTCAAAATGGTCGCCACCCTGATGGGGCAGGCACTGTTGCTGCACCGCAGTGTGAGTGCCGCGCACGACACCCTGCAGGACGAGGTGCGGCGCATGGGCAAGGTGCTCAAGCCCAACCAGCAGATCGACCAGGTGGTGGGTATTTCCAAACCCATGCAGGAGGTTTTTGACCAGGTGCACCAAGTGGCGCCGGCGCGCACCACGGTGCTGCTGCGTGGCGAAAGCGGCACCGGCAAAGAGGTGATCGCACGCGCCATTCACAACCTGTCACCACGCAAGCGCGAAGCGTTTGTGCGTGTCAATTGCGCCGCGCTGACCGAGTCACTGCTTGAGAGCGAACTGTTCGGCCACGAAAAAGGCTCGTTCACCGGGGCCCAGGGCCAGCGCAAGGGACGGTTCGAGCTGTCCCACGGCGGCACGCTGTTCCTGGACGAAATCGGCGACATCTCGGCCTCGTTCCAGGCCAAGCTGTTGCGTGTGCTGCAGGAGCGCGAGTTTGAGCGTGTCGGCGGCTCCACCGTGGTCAAGGTCGATGTGCGGCTGATCCTGGCCACCAACCGCAATCTGGAGCGCATGGTGCAGGCCGGCGAGTTCCGCGCCGACCTCTACTACCGCATCAACGTGGTCAGCATCCAGCTGCCGCCGCTGCGCGAGCGGCGCGACGACATCCCGGCCATGGCGCAGCATTTTCTGGAACGTTTCAACCATGAGAACGGGCGCAACACCCGTTTCAGCGCCAGTGCCATGCGTGTGCTGACCAGTTGCTACTGGCCCGGCAACGTGCGCGAACTGGAAAACTGCGTGGAGCGCACGGCCACCATGGCGCACGGGGACGCCATCACCGACCTGGCCTTTCCGTGCCGGGAAAACCGCTGCCTGACCCAGGTGCTGCACCACATCGAACGCGAAGACGCCGTTCGTCCCACCCGTCTGGCCGACATCCCCATCGCCGAAGTGCCCATGCCGCCGGCATCTGCCGCGCCGGCCCCGGAGTCTGCCGCGCCGCACGACGAGCCCGGTGAATCCGCCGCGCAAGCAGACGCTGAGGCCACGGCACCGCCCGCCGACGGCAAGCCCGAAGGTGAACGCGAGCGCCTGATCTGGGCCATGGAGCGCTGCGGCTGGGTGCAGGCCAAGGCCGCACGCCTGCTGAAAATATCGCCGCGTCAAATGGGCTACGCGCTGCAAAAGAACGGGATTGAAGTCAGGAAATTTTGAGACCGCGCGCCGGTTCAGCCCGGAGCCTCAAATCAGCTAGCCAACTGTTGCCCACCAGCCCCGGGTTGTCGGCACTCACGCTGTGCAGGGCATCGCCGGGCTTTCCCGTTGGTGCAGCGAACACCAACTTTTGAGCGACTTCGGATGTATAAACTCGCCCTAAACAGGTGCACATCATGACTGAAGACATTCGCTGGAAGCAGCGTTTCAATAATTACCTCAACGCCCTGCAAACGCTCACCGAGGCGGCGGCGCTTGCACAGCAACGCCCGCTCACCAAACTGGAACAGCAGGGCTTGATTCAGGGCTTTGAATTCACCCACGAACTGGCCTGGAACGTGTTGAAAGACTACCTGGATGCGCAGGGCTTTGTGGGCCTGATCGGCTCTAAAAACGCGACCCGCCAGGCCTTTAAAGAGGCCCTTATTCAAGACGGCGATGCGTGGATGGACATGATCAAAGCACGCAACCTGACCTCACACACCTACAACACCGCCGTCGCGTCAAGCATTGTGGCTGACATCCTGACCCGCTTTTACCCGGCCTTTGCTGCGATGGCAAACACCTTCACCACCCTCAGCGCACAAGCCGACCCCGACACATGAAATACGGACTGCCCAAACGCACGGTGGATCAAATTTGCGCCGTGCTGGCGCAATACCCCGCGGTCGAGCGGGCCGTGTTGTACGGGTCGCGTGCCAAAGGAAACTACAAACCTGGTTCCGACATTGACCTGACCCTGTACGGCCCGGGCGTCACTACCGCCCTGTGCGCCACCATTGCCGAAGCCCTGGATGATTTGCTGCTGCCCTACACCATTGACCTGTCGGTGTTTGCAGAACTCAAACACCCTGAGCTTGAAGCCCATATCCAGCGGGTTGGCGTGGTGTTCTTTGAGCGCGATGACCGGGTTTTTT
>JALNWC010000157.1 GCA_023231075.1 Rhodoferax sp. | reverse complement strand
TGGCGCCATTTTGCTTTTAATGGTCTTGATCAACTCAAACCACAGCACGCTGGCCAGCCCCAGACCCGCTGCAGCTGCCAGCCAGACCAAGGGCAGGGGCTCGAACAAAAACAAACCGGCCAGCCACGGCACATAAAGCACCAGTCCCAGCAAGCTCAGGGCGGCGGTCACCACCCACCACAGCGTGCGGTTGGGCACCCACAGGCTGGCCCACAGCGAGCCGACGCGACTGCGGTTGGAAAAAATCAGCGCCAGGTTGGTGAACACCAGCACGGCAAAGGCCAGCGCGCGCATGCCGCCTTCGTTCAACTGTGCCGCACCCCAGACCGTGGCGACCAGCACCACGGCCAGCGCGCCCAGGCCTTGCAGCAGCGCCAGCCCCAGCGTCATGCCGCCGAACAGCGGCTGTTTCACGTCGCGCGGCGGGCGCTGCATCACATCGGATTCGGCGGGTTCGTTCTCGAACACCATCGAGCAGGCCGGGTCGATCACCAGTTCCAGAAACGCGATGTGCAAGGGGAACAGCATCGTGGGCCAGCCCAGCAGCACCGGCAACAGTGCCATGCCGGCGATGGGCATGTGCACCGCCAGGATGTAACTCATGGACTTGCGCAGGTTGTCAAAAATACGCCGCCCCAGGCGCACCGCGCCGACGATGGAGGCGAAGTTGTCGTCGAGCAGCACGATGGACGCCGCTTCGCGCGCCACGTCGGTGCCGCGTCCGCCCATGGCCACACCGACATGCGCGGCTTTCAGGGCCGGCGCGTCGTTGACACCGTCGCCGGTCATGGCCACCACCTCGCCCGCCGCCTTGAGCGCCTGCACGATGCGCAGCTTTTGCGTTGGGGCAATACGCGCGCAAACGCGAACGCTGCCCATGCGCTGCTGCAACTCGGCGTCGGTCAAATGCGCCAGCTCGTCGCCGGTCAGGAGGCCATTCGGCCCCGGTTGGAGTCCGGCCTGTGCGGCTATGGCCAGCGCTGTGGCAGGGTAGTCGCCGGTGATCATCACCACCCGGATGCCGGCGCTGTGGGCCTCGGTGACGGCCTTTGGAATTTCGGCGCGCAGCGGGTCGGCCAAGCCCAGCAGGCCGATGAATTCAAAGTCAAAGTCGTGCTCGATGGCGGGCCAGTCGACACCTTCGAAGCGCCCGCCCGCCACCGCCAGCACACGCAGGCCCTTGGCGGCCATGGCTTCCACGGCGTCGGCCACACGCGCCTGCGCTGCGCTGTCGAGATGGCATAAATCCACAATGGCTTCCGGCGCTCCCTTGGCGGCCACCACATGGGCATCACCGACCCGGGCTTGCCAGACATGCGACATGGCACGCAGCTCGGGCGTCAGGCCATAGGTTTGCATCAGCGTCCAGTCGCGGTGCAGGTGCTCGGTGTCTTGCAGAAAGTGTTGCCCCAGGCGGTGGAAGGCCTTTTCCATGGGGTCAAAAGGGTCGGTGACGCTGGCCAGAATCGAGTATTCAACCAGGGTGTGAAAGCACTCGGGCAGCGTGGTGGTGTTGGCGTAGTCGATGCTCAGGCGATCGGCAGTCGCACAAGGCCTGGCCCCTTCGCCGCCCGGCAAGGCGGGTGTCTGGCGCGGTGGCACAAAGAGTTCCACCACGGTCATGCGGTTTTCCGTCAGGGTGCCGGTTTTGTCGGCGCACAACACGCTGGTGGCGCCCAGGGTTTCAATGGCCGCAATGCGCCGGGTCAGCACGTTTTGCCGGGACAGGCGCCAGGCACCCAGAGCGGGAATGACGGTCAGCACCACGGAGAACTCCTCCGGCAACAGGGCCATGGCCAGCGCAATCGCGGCCAGCAAGGCCGCCAGCCAGTCGCCGCGCATCAGCCCATAGGCGGCCAATAAAAACAGGCTGGCGAACAAGGCCAGCAGCGCGATCTGCTTGACCAGGCGCGCCATTTGTTGTTTGAGCGGCGAGGTCTCCAGGCTCAGGCCGCCCAGCGCCTGGCCAATGCGGCCAATCTCGCTGTGTTGGCCCGTGGCAATGACGCGTGCCAGGCCTTGCCCGCGCACCAGCAAGGTGCCCGAGTACACGGTGGTTTCGGGCGAGGCTGCGGCGTGGGTGGCGTCGAACCCGGCAACCATTTTGTCCACTGGCAAAGGTTCACCGGTGAGCAAAGACTCGTCCGCCTGCACTTCAGTGCCCTGAATCAGCAGGGCATCGGCAGGCACCCGGTCGCCCTCGGCGAGCATCAGCACATCGCCACAGACCACCTCGCGCCCGGCAATGCGCAGCGCGGTACCGTCACGCAGGACCAAAGCCCGGGGACTGGTGAGGTCGCGCAAGGATTCGATGGCGCGCTCGGTCTTGCCCTCCTGGTACAGCGTCAGGGCCAGCACCATCAGCACCAGGCCGAACAGAACCAGGCCTTCCTGCAGGTCGCCCAGCACCAGGTACAGCACGCCGGCCGCCAGCAGCAGGGTGAACATCGGGTCTGACAGCGTGTCGCGCGCAATGACCAGCAGGCCCCGCTTTTGCGCATCCGGCAGCTCGTTGGGGCCGTCATCCTTGAGCGCTTGCGCGGCCTGCGCAGCGCTTAGCCCGACTGCCGCAGCGGGACTTTGTGCGCTGGCGGCAGGGCTCAGGCCTCGGTCTGATGTCTGTAAAACCATTGTTTCCCCTTTTCAACCATGACCAGATAGGATGCCACGAGCACCACCAGCAGCCCAAAAAACGCCGGCGGCAGTGGCGTAAACCCGAGATACGGCGCCAGCAGGGTGAAGGGCAGCGCCATCGCCGTGAGCACGACCGCCAAAGAAGTCAATATCAGCCAAGGCTGCGGCCGGCTGCGCAGTGGGTTGCGCCGGGTACGGATCACAAAAATCACCAGCACCTGCGTGGCCATCGATTCCACGAACCAGCCGGTGCGAAACATCGACTCCTGCGCCTCGAACAGCCTGATCAGCAGGTAAAAGGTCAGGAAGTCAAAGAGCGAACTGATGGGCCCGATGCTCAGCATGAACCTGCGAATGAATCCCATGTCCCAATGCCTGGGTTGCGCCAGGTCTTCCTCGTCCACATTGTCCATCGGCAACGTGAGCTCCGAGACGTCATAGAGCAGGTTATTGAGCAAAATCTGCAAGGGCAGCATCGGCAGAAATGGCAAGAACAAGGTGGCTGCCGCCATGCTGAACATGTTGCCAAAGTTGGAGCTGGTGGCCATCATGATGTACTTCATCACGTTGCCAAAGGTGCGCCGCCCTTCGAGCACACCCTGGTGCAGCACCATCAGGTCATGTTCCAGCAAAATCATGGCGGCCGCCTGCTTGGCGACGTCGACCGCACCGTCGACCGAAATGCCCACGTCAGCGGTGTGCAGCGAAGGCGCGTCGTTGATGCCATCGCCCAGATAACCCACGACGTGACCGCGTGCCTTCAGGGCCAGGATGATGCGATTTTTTTGCGCCGGATTGACGCGACAAAACAGGTTGACACTTTCCACCCGGGCACGCAGGGCATCGTCGTTCAGTGTGGCGAGTTCGGTGCCGGTCAACACGCCTTCAATCGGCACGCCCAGCTGCGTGCAGACATGGCGCGTCACGCGTTCGTTGTCACCCGTGACGATCTTGACCGCCACCCCCTTGCTTGCCATGGCGTGGATGGCCTGCCCTGCGCTGGCTTTGGGGGGGTCGAGAAAGGCGGCAAAGCCGGCAAAGACCAAGGCACTTTCGTCCGACACCACGGCATGCGGGTGGTCCAGCGCCACATCGCGCCAGGCGATGCCCAGCACGCGAAAGCCGTCGTTACCCAGGCTGTCGAACAGGGCGTTGATGCGCGCCTGCGCGGCCGCATCGAGCGCCACGGCTTCGCCGGTCGGGTCCTGGTAATGCGTGCACAAGCGCAACACATCTTCAGGCGCGCCCTTGACGACCAACCGCCGTGCGGCCGCGCGCTCGACCAGCACCGAGACCCTTCGGCGTTCAAAGTCAAACGGCACCTCGTCAATTTTGCTCCAGCCGGACACGTCGACCTCTTCGTGAGCGAGGATGGCGTCGTCGAGCGGGCTTTTCAGGCCGCTCTCAAAGTAACTGTTGAGGTAGGCCAATGCCAGCACCTGCGGGTTGTCCGCTCCCGTCGCATCGACATGGCGCTCCAGCCGGATGCGGGCCTCGGTCAGGGTGCCGGTCTTGTCGGTGCACAGCACGTCCATGGCCCCCAGGTCCTGGATCGCGGAGGGGCGTTTGACGATCACGTTCAGGGCCGCCATGCGCAGCGCGCCGCGCGTGAGCGTGACCGACACCACCATCGGCAGCAGTTCCGGGGTCAGGCCCACGGCCAGCGCCACGGCAAACAGAAACGACTCCAGCAGCGGCCGCTGCAGTGCCACGTTCACCAGCAGGGTGAACAGCACCAGCAGCAGGGTCAGGCGCATGATCAGCAGGCCGAAGCGGCGCGTCCCGACTTCAAACGCGGTGGCGGGTGTCGGCAGGGACAGGCTGACCGCAATCTGCCCCAGGGCGGTGCTGCTGCCGGTGCGCTCCAGCCGCACCCGCGCCGAGCCGCTGACCACCGAACTGCCCATGAATACAAGGTCTGGCGCCGACAGCTCGTCGGCGCCCGGGGCCACCGCGCCCGGCGACGACTGACCCTGCGGCGCGTCAGTGGCACGTTTTTCCACTGGATAGGGTTCGCCCGTCAATTGCGCCTGGTTGACAAAGAAATCATCGGCCTGCAGCACCCGGGCGTCGGCAGGCACCAGGTCGCCGGCGGACAGCAACACCACATCCCCTGGCACCAGGTCAGCCACTGGCAATTCACCGCGCACGCCGTCACGCAGCACGGTCGCAGTCACTGCCACCTGCAGCGCCAGCCGATCGGCGGCCTGGCCGGCACGGTAAGACTGCACAAAATCGAGCGTCACGCTCATCAGCACGATCAAGCCGATGATGAGGGCGCCGCCGGCGTCGCCCGTGACGGCAGAAACACCGCTGGCGACCAGCAGCACCAACACCAATGGATTCTTGAATTGCAGCAGGAACTGCAGCGCCACAGCTCGCTGCAGCGAAGGCTTCAGTCGATTTGGCCCGACGCGCTCAAGCCGCTCGGCCGCTTCGCGAGAGCTGAGTCCGTTGGTGTTTTGCGGGCGTGTCACGCCCTGATCAAGGTTTGCCATGGAAGCCATCAAGCTGTTGATTTCAACATAAGCCATCGCCAAGTGAATCGCTGGCATTGGCGAATCAAATTATCACCATGATGCCGGCGACGCCGTGCGATTTATCACACCGTCTGCACCCGGCGGCGCAAACCACCGGACACGACGGTCAGATGCACAAGGACAGCGGCCGGCGCTAACATCGACGCATCCAGACTAGGGGGCCGCTTGAGCCCAGACCCGTATGAAAATCGCCATCGCCGGCACCGGTTACGTCGGCCTCTCGAATGCCGTGCTGCTCGCGCAGCAGAACGAAGTCGTGGCGCTCGACATCATCGCGGCCAAGGTCGAGCTGCTCAATGCCCGCCAGTCCACCATCGAGGACGCGGATATCACGCATTACCTTGCCACCAAGCCGCTGAATCTGCGCGCCACGCTTGACCCGCTTGAGGCCTACGCGGGTGCCGACTACGTCATCATCGCGACCCCGACCGACTACGACCCGGCGACCAATTGCTTCGACACCGGCTCGGTCGAGGCCGTGATCCGCGACGTGATCGCGATCAACCCGAACGCGGTCATGGTGATCAAGTCGACCATTCCGGTCGGCTTCACCGAGAAGGCGCGCGCGCAGTACGGCACGCGCAACCTGATCTTCAGCCCCGAGTTCCTGCGCGAAGGCAAGGCGCTGCACGACAACCTTTATCCGAGCCGGATCGTGGTGGGCGAGGACTCGGCGCGCGCGCGCGTCTTTGCCGGCCTGCTGCAGGCCGCGGCGATCAAGCAGGAGGTAGCGGTGCTGTTCACCGGCAGCACCGAGGCCGAGGCGATCAAGCTGTTCGCCAACACCTACCTGGCGCTGCGCGTGGCCTATTTCAACGAGCTTGACAGCTACGCCGCCAGCCATGGCCTGGACACGCGCCAGATCATCGACGGCGTCTGCCTGGACCCGCGCATCGGCGCGCATTACAACAACCCGAGCTTCGGCTACGGCGGCTACTGCCTGCCCAAGGATACCAAGCAGCTGCTGGCCAACTACCAGGACGTGCCGCAGACGTTGATCTCGGCCATCGTGAGCGCCAACAGCACGCGCAAGGACTTCATCGCCGACGACATCCTGCGCCGCCAGCCCAAGGTGGTCGGCGTCTACCGCCTGGTCATGAAGGCCGGCAGCGACAACTTCCGCGCCAGCAGCGTACAGGGCGTGATGAAGCGGCTGAAAGCCAAGGGCGTCAAGGTGGTGGTGTACGAGCCGGTGCTCGAACAGGACGACTTCTTCGGCTCCGCGGTGGTGCGCGACCTGGCCCGTTTCAAGCAACAGTGCGATGTGATCGT
>JALNWC010000156.1 GCA_023231075.1 Rhodoferax sp. | reverse complement strand
TCGCCGCAAACTGCGCGACGGTTGGTTTGTTGACGCGGCTGCACCATCAAAAGCGGTCTTGGCCCAGGAAAAAGTAGAGGTGCAAGACTGGAGCGACGCACCTCTTGCCGATGACGGCGAGTGGGTATGGTAAGCCGGGCCGCTGTGTCTCGCGGTGATGTGTATTGGGTCAACCTTGACCCCACCATCGGCAGCGAGATTCAAAAGACGCGCCCTGCGCTGGTGGTGTCACCAGACGATATGGACGCCGAATTGCCCCGAGTCATCATCGCACCCATTACCAGTGCCGGGCGGCCTCTGGGTTGTCGTCCCGAAGTGATTTTTGCGGGCAAGAACGCGCGCATTTTGTTGGATCAGGTGCGCTGCGTGGACAAGATCAGGTTGGGGAAAAAAATGGGCAAAATTGACGAAAAAGTCTGGCATGGTGTTCTGTTGGAGATGCTTGCCTGATAGGTGCCAGCACCAGCAACCATCGGCCCGAAGGCGGGCCTCCTGCGGGGCGCGGTGTCTTGTAGGAGCGGCGCCCTCGCCGCGATGGTTCCCATACTGGGTGGTTTTAAATATAATAGCCTTCATGAGAGCTTTTGAATCAAATAAAGACTCTGAAAAAAGTCTTAAAAATGAAAAACTACCTTTGCCGCTGCCGGTTGAGCGCGCCATCCAGAAGCTGGGGCGCGACTTGTCTCTGGCCAGGCGCCGGCGGCACATTTCGCAGGCATCGTTGGCGGAGCGAATTGGGGCTTCGCTGAACACCGTCAAGCGCATGGAGAAGGGTGACCCCCGTGTGCCGCTTCATTTTGTTGCCCGTACCCTGCATGTTTTTGGCGATATCGAGCGCTTGTCGCAGCTACTCGATACGAGCCAGGACCAGATTGGCCTGGTGTTGATGGACGAGCAGTTGCCCAAGCGTATCCGGGCGCGCAAGACGCAAGGTGGCGCTTTGTGAAGCCGGTCGCAGGCAACCAGCGCGTGGACGTCTGCGTGGGTAAGGCGGGTGTGCTGGCCGGACACTTGACCTATGCCAAGCAGGGGCAACGCGAGTTTTCCACCTTTGCCTACGCCGCCCAGTGGTTGGCCAACCCGAGCCGGTTTGAGATATCGCCTGATCTGCCCTTGGTAGCCGGATTCCAGGCCCGCCGCGCGCCGTCCAAAGCCGATTCGATTTTTCACATGGCGCTGGCAGATACCGCGCCGGATGCCTGGGGGCGGCGCGTCATTGCGCGCGCCCATGCCAAAGAGCGCAAGCTGAACCCCAATCTTGCGGCTTTGAATGAACTTGACTACCTGGCGGCTGTTGATGATTTCAGTCGCGTGGGGGCGCTGCGTTTGCGTGATGCAAATGGGCTTTTTCTGCGCACCGTCGAAGAGGGCCAACGCACCACGCCACCGCTGGTCGAGCTTGAGCACATTTACAGCGCCAGTCGCGCGGTGGAGATGAGCCAGGAAACCGCCCAGGACCTGATGTACTTGCAGGGCAAGGGCACGTCGCTGGGCGGCATGCGCCCCAAATGCACGATTCTTGATGAACACGGCCGTCTGGCCATTGGCAAATTTCCGAGCGTGGCGGACGCCCGAAGTGTGACGCGCGGCGAAGTGCTGGCCCTGCGCCTGGCCAGCCAGGCCGGCATCCGGGCGGCGTCGGCGCGCATCCTGAACATCAACGGAGCAGCAGTGGCGCTCATCGATCGATTTGATCGGACGCAGGACATGGCCCGCATTCACTACGTGTCGGCAGCGTCGATGCTGCAGGCCTCGCGGGAGGACGAGCGGTCGTACACCGAAATTGCCGACATCATCCGCGCCAAGTGTGTCAAGCCTACTGAAGACGTGCGCGAGCTTTGGCGCCGGATGGTATTCAACCTGCTCATTACCAATGTGGATGACCACCTGCAGAACCATGGTTTTCTCTACGAGGGCCATGGGCAGTGGCGGCTGGCTCCGGCGTTCGACATCAATCCGTTTCCTGACAAAGACCGGGAGTCCAAAACCTGGCTGTCACCGCAGACCGGCCCCATTGATTCCCTGCAGATGTTGCTTGACCTCGCCAACTACTTTAGCCTTGGCTCGCCAGACGCGGCGCTGCAGGTTTTGAGCGAGGTGATGGCGGCCGTCTCAAACTGGAAAGCTGTCGCGATGACGCCGGAAGTGGGGCTGACACGCAAAGAGCTTGATGATTTTGCGCCTGCCTTTGAACATGCGGCGTCGCAGGCTGCACACGATGCGCTGGCGTAGGTCTGGCTGCGCCACAGTCAGCCGTCGTATTTTGCATTTACTCGTTATAAGAGTAACTGCGAAATATCAGGATGGCGCGTAACCATGAAGCACCTTCTTCTGTCGTCACTCCAGCTGGGGCAGCTGTTGAAGTCCGCGCGCAAGCGCATGCCTCTCAATCAGCACGAGCTGGGTGCCCGCGTCGGGCTGAGCCAGGCGCGCATCTCCCAGATGGAGCGGGAACCCCACACCATCGCGCTTGACCAGTTACTGACGCTGACAAGCGTGCTCAAGCGCATGGCCATCAGCGGCTGCGCCGAGGCGTCTTCACAAGCGGGCCCGAATTGGAGGCTGCAATCAACGAATACGTCGCCCATCACGACAAAGATCCCAAGCCATTTATCTGGACCAAAAGCGCTCGCGATATATTGCAGAAAGTCATCCGAGCAAACTCTCGATTAAGTTCCAAACAGAACGAAACACTACACTAGAAGCCAGTCGGGCGCCATATGAAGTTGTATGCGTGAAGGCAATGCGTCGCCTCTGGGTGGGTTGAGCGCAATGATCTGCAAAGACGCGTTGGGCCAAGCTTGAGCGGCATCCTGCAACGCCCGCACTTCACGCGCCAGGGTGTCGGGGTTGTCGAGGTCGGCACAGACCTGGATCAGGGTTTCGGCACCGGTTATGCCGCGTGCATAAAAGTCCACCTCAAAACCTGCCGGGGTGCGCACATAGTTCACCTGGTTGCCACGGCGCTGTAGTTCTTGCAAAACTGCTGTTTCCAGTGCGTGCCCCACATTGGCCTTGCCCGAGCGGTCAAACAGGGCGATCAAGCCGGTGTCTACCGGGTACACCTTGCGCGGATTGACCTGCCTGCGGCGCTCGGAGTCGGTGGCAAGGTCAAGGCTGCTTAACAGGAAAGCATCTTCCAAGTGCGCCAGGTAGCTGTGCAGTGTGTCCTTGCCCACTGCCACGCCACGCGATTTGAGGTCGGCATGGAACTTGTTGATGCTGAACGCACCCGCTGCATTGCCCAGAAGTTGACGCACCATCCAGTGCAAGACCTGCGGCTGGCTGAGGTTATGGCGCTCTACCACGTCGCGCAGCAGCACCACATCGACATAGGTGCGCAGCAGCTCGAACCGGTTGCGGCTGTCAAGCCCCTGGGCTTCGGGGAAGCCGCCTTGGGCGAGGTAGTCTTGCAAGTCTTTGCCAAGCTGGGAGCGTTCGGCTTTGGTGAAGCGGTCGACCGGTTTGGCTGGTTCGCGGCCCGCGTGGCGCAGCATTTCGCGAAAACTGAACGGGCTGACAACGGCCTCCATGGCGCGGCCGCGCATGCTGGTGGCCACTTCACGCGAAAGCAGGCGCGCAGACGAGCCAGACAGGAAAAGCTCGATGTTTTCACTGTCAAGCAAGCGCCTGGCAAACAGCTCCCAGCCGGGTACGAGCTGGATTTCATCCAGAAAGAAAGTGGCTCGGCGGCCATCACGCCAGGCGGGGTTGAGTTGGTAAAACGTTTCAACGAGCAGGTCGAGGTCATGGCGTTGCATGTCAGCCAGGCGTTCGTCTTCAAAGCTGAAATACAGCAAGCCCTCACGCGGCGTGCCCTGGGCATGGCGGTCAGCCAGAATTTGCCACAGCAGGCTGGTCTTGCCAGCCCGCCGCATGCCAATGACCGCTGTGGCCTTGTCCTTGACGGCAGGCAGCCAGACGTCACGACGCGTCAGAAGCAGCAATGGCGCCGCTTGGGCATCGATGATTTTTTGGCGAATGACGGTGCGGAGTTGGCTTTCCATGGAGGATAATTTTAATATTATTTATCCTTTTTAAAAGGATAAATTAAAGCAATCAGACGTTGGCTAAGCTGTGGGAGAGGCGCCCTCGCCGCGATTGCCCCTTACCGCCCCCCAGCCGTCAGCCAGGGCGACGCCTCCGTCAGGTTCCCGTCAAAGGCGTGGCGTGTGCTGCCGTACAGGCCCAGCACCCGTTTGACGTAGGCGCGTGTCTCGGGGTAGGGCGGCACGCCCTTGTAGCGGTCGACCCGGCCTTCGCCGGCGTTGTAGGCGGCCGCGGCGTAGGTGATGTTGCCGCGGTAATACGACAGCAGCCAGCGCAGGTAGCGCATGCCGCCGCGCAGGTTTTGGGTGGCGTCAAAGGCGTTGCGCACGTTGAAGCGCTCGGCGGTGTCGGGGATGAGTTGCATCAGGCCCATGGCCGCTTTGGGCGACTGGGCGCCGGTGTTGAAGTTGGACTCCACGGCAATCATTGACAGCACCAGTTTGGGGTCGAGCGCATACCAGGCGCTCATGGTGGTGGTGAGCGGAATGAGCCAACGCTTGTGCTTGGGCAGGGTCAGCAGGTATTTTTCGATGGACAGGCCGGTGCCGGGCTGCAGGTCGATCGGCAGGTCATGGAAAAAATTCGGTGGTGGCGGCGCCTTTTCTGGCAATTGGTCCTGGTTGACGCAGGCCGGCAGTTTTGCCGAAGTCAATTGGATGGTGTCGAGCATTTGGTGCGCCTGGGCGTGGCCCAATGAGGCGGCCAGCGAAAACAGGCTGGCGGCAAATGACGGGTTGCCGGGCACGCCCTGACCAAAGGCATAGAGCATGCCCAGGCGGTACTGGCCCTCGGCACTGCCCCAGCGCGACGCCTGGCAGTACAGCACGGCGGCCTGCCAGAGCTTGTCGGTGGTCTCGGGGCCGTCCGGCCCAGACTCCAGCGCGCTGGCTTCCTGCAGCGCCCTACGCACCGCCGGAGGGGCGTCTTCGATGACGGCCACTGACGGTGGCGCGTAGCTCAGGGCCTGCGCCAGCGCCGCCCCCGTGCCTGCGCAGGCCAGCCACAGCAGGCAAGGCAGCCGTTTCACCTGACCCCCGGTCCCGTCACCCCGTCAAAGCCGAGTTCGGCCAGCAGCGGCAGGTCGGACGGGTTTTCGACGCCCAGCGCCACCACCGTGATGCCGAAGGCGTGCGCCATTTTGCACAGGCCCTTGAGAAATTCCTGGTTGCCCTCGTTGCTGGCAATGCCGCGAATGTAGCTGGGGTGTACCTTGATGTAGTCCAGCCCGAGGTCGGCCAGTTTGTCGCTCTCGGAAAATCGCTGGCCAAAATACTCCACACCGACGCGGCAACCGAGCTGCTTGAGGTTGCGCGCCAGGTCGCGGAAGGCCTCGAACTGGCGGAACACGCCGTACTCGGGCACTTCAAACAGCAGGCGTTGGCAGACATCCGGGTAGGCCTTGAGCAGTTGCGTGAGCTCGTTGCGGAACCGGAAGTCGCCAAGGGTCTCGGCCGACAGGTTGACGGCCACGTCACCCGCCGTGGTGCGCAGGTGCTCTATGGCCAGCTTGACCACGCTCAGGTCGATCGGGGCGGTCAGGTTGAGCTGGGCCGCCATGGGCATGAAGTCGCCGGCCGACAGCAGGGTGCCTTCGGCGTCCACCTTCAGGCGGATCACGCCTTCCTGGTGCAGCGGGTTGTTGCCGTCGCCCGACATGACCGGGAAGAAGCTCAGTGCCAGTCGGCCGCCCGTCACGGCCTCGGTCAGCAGGGTGCGCCATTGCTCGGCCGGCACGGCGGGTTTGGTCGAGCCGCCTTCGTCCGCGTGCCAGCTGTTGGCGCCTTTGTTGGCCGCCTGGGCCAGCATTTCGTCGGCGCGGGCCAGCAACTGGCCGATGTTCTGGTCATGCTGGTAGCGCACCGCACTGAGGTGGAACAGGTCGGGCACCTGGTCCTGCCACTTGGGCAGCACGTTTTGCATGAGCCGGGTGTGAATGTCCTGCGCGGCTCCCACCAGGGTACGGGGCACCCTGTAGGAGGCCCGCCCTCGGGGGCCGGTGGCTGCCTCAGTTCAACACTGGCGTATCGGGCAGCTCATTGGGGTTGCTTTGCCCGCCCTGCAGTGCAAAGTGCTGCTGCAGTAGGGCCGTCACCTGTTGCACCGCCTGGGTCAGGCCGGCTTCATAATCACCGGCCTTGAATGCAGCGCTCATGCCGGACACCAGGCGTGGCCAGGTGTCCGGAGTCACCCGCTCATTCAACCCCCGGTCTGCCACGATTTCGATGCGGTGTTCGGCCAGCAGCAGGTAAATGAGTACGCCGTTGTTGTGCGCCGTGTCCCACACTCGCAGCTTGCCAAACAGCGCCAGCGCCCGCTCGTGGGTGATCTGCGCCATGCTGTCGGCCTGCCACAGATAGCTCAGTGGCAGGCCCGCCTCAACGTAAATGCGTATTTCTCCGCTGTGGCCC
>JALNWC010000155.1 GCA_023231075.1 Rhodoferax sp. | reverse complement strand
TTTCGTTGCTGACTTCAACGAATTTGCCGTTGTGGAAAGCTTGGGTTTTGAATTCGGGAACTTGCGTGTTGATCAGGGACATAGGGACTCCAGATGAGGTTGAAAAGGGAACAAGGTGTCGGTACTTTCGTCGGCAAAGTACCGATAGGTCAAATCATAGCGCGCTACTATCCTTGTCATGATGCATTGTTTATAAGCTATTGATAGTCAATCTTTATGACGCCAGCCGCACATGCGCCAGGCTGCGTATCATCCGGGTTGACCTGCAAATTCGATTTTTTTCGCCCAAGCTTGCCCACCATGCTGTTTTTACTCTCCCCCGCCAAATCGCTCGACTTTGCGCCGCCGCCTGCGGACGTGCCGCACAGCCAGCCGCTGTTCGTGCCGCAGGCCCAGGCCTTGATCGACATCCTGCAACACAAGTCACCCCAGGAAATCGCCAGTCTGATGCACCTGAGCGACAGCCTGGCGGGGCTGAATGTGGCGCGCTACCAGGCCTGGTCACCCCAATTCACGCGCAAAAACGCCAAGCAGGCGCTGCTGGCCTTCAACGGCGACGTCTACGACGGGCTCGACGCCAAAACCCTGGACCCTGACGACCTGGCCTGGGCGCAAGACCATGTCTGCATCCTGAGCGGCCTGTACGGCGTGCTGCGGCCGCTGGACTACATGCAGCCCTACCGGCTGGAGATGGGCACCCGGCTGCCCAATTCACGCGGCAAGGACTTGTACCAGTTCTGGGGGAGCCGCATCGCCGACTACCTCAACACCCGCCTGCGGCGCGACAAAACCCCGGTCATCGTCAACCTGGCGAGCCAGGAATACTTCAAGGCCGTTGACAAAAAAGCGCTCAAGGCGCGGGTGGTGGACTGCGTGTTTGAAGATTTCAAGGACGGGCGGTACAAGATCATCAGCTTTTATGCCAAGCGTGCGCGGGGTCTGATGGCGCGTTTTGCCGCCACCCGGCGCCTGAGCCTGCCCGAGCAGCTCAAGGGTTTTGATCTCGACGCTTACACCTTTGACAACAGCGCCTCCGAACCCGAGCGGCTGGTGTTCCGTCGTCACAAGGCCCCATGATGAACACCCCCAAGCACTCCCGGCTCGGCAAGCCCACCGTCTATGCCGATCAGTACGACGCCTCGCTGCTGTTTCCCATCGCCCGAGCGCCGCAACGGGCCGAACTCGGCCTGGGCGCCAGCCTGCCCTTTATGGGCGCCGACCTGTGGACTGCGTTCGAGCTGAGCTGGCTTAACCCACGCGGCAAGCCGCAGGTGGCGCTGGCGCACATCACGGTGCCGTGCGAGTCGGTCAACCTCATCGAGAGCAAATCGCTCAAGCTGTACCTGGGCAGCTTCAACAACACCCGCTTGACGGACGCCGCCGAGGTGCTGGCCCGGCTGCGCGCCGATCTGACCGAAGCCGCCTGGCGCGGCGCCGTGGTGCAGAGCAGCGTGGGCGTCAAACTGGTAGCGGCCGAATGGTTTGACCGCGAACCCATCGAAGAGCTGGACGGCCTGAGCCTGGACCGGCTCGACCTGGACTGCGACCGCTACAGCCCCGCCCCCGAGCTGCTGAGCGCGGCCACCGATGAGGCCCCGGTGTCCGAGGTACTGACCAGCAACTTGCTGCGCAGCAACTGCCCGGTGACGGGTCAGCCCGACTGGGGCAGTGTGCAGATCAGCTACTTTGGCCCGCAGATCGACCAGGCCGGGCTGCTGCGCTACCTCATCAGTTTTCGCAAGCACAACGGTTTTCATGAAGACTGCGTGGAGCGCATGTTCATGGACCTCCAGGCCCGTTGCCAGCCGCACAGGCTCAGCGTGTATGCCCGCTACACGCGCCGTGGCGGACTCGACATCAACCCGTTTCGCACCAGTTACCCGCAAGCCCTGCCGGCCAACCGCCGCACTGCCCGCCAATAACCCGATGGCCCGTCTGTGCCGCCCGAACCGCGCCCGCGTGCGCGTCAAGGGCCAGGACAAAGCGGTCAGAATCCATGAGCCCATGGGGCTGGCGCGGGAGCTCAGGCCCGGCGAACGTGAGCAGCTGGCGCTTTACAACGAGGCCCTCACGCTGTACCGTTCGCAACCATGGGAGCCCGCCAGGCCAACATTTGCCCACTGGCGGCAGCGCTCACCCCGGCGCGCGCTTTACCCCCTTTACCTGGAGCGGATCGCCCATTTTGAACATCAGCCCCCGCCAGCGGACCGGGACGGCATCTACACCTTTTTGACAAAATAGCGCCATGACAAGCATTTCAAAAAACACTGATCCGAACACGGTCGAGGGGCTGCTGGGGCGGCTCGAGCAGCTCAACGACATCGGCGTTGCGCTGTCCAGGGAGCGCGACATCACGCGCCTGCTGGAATACATTTTGCTGGCCGCCAAAGGCATCACCCGGGCCGACGGCGGCACCATCTACAGCAAGGTCGTGGGCGCCGACCGTTTGCGCTTCGAGATCCTGCGCACCGATTCGCTCGGCATTGCCATGGGCGGCAGCGCCAGCCAGCCCATCAATTTCCCGGACCTGCCACTGGTCAACGCCAGCGGCGAAGCCAACGACTCGCTGGTCGCCGCCTACGCCGCCATTCACCGGGTCACCGTCAACATTGAAGACGCTTACAACGAGCCGAATTTTGACTTTTCGGGCACCCGAAAATTTGACCAGAACACCGGCTACCGCTCGCAATCCTTCCTGACCGTGCCCATGTGCAACCAGGACGGCGACGTGATTGGCGTGCTGCAATTGCTCAACGCCCTGAAGCCCGGCAGCACCGAGGTCACGACCTTCTCCAAGGCCGACCAGCAGCTGGTCGAGTCGCTGGCCTCCCAGGCCGCCATTGCCCTGAGCAACCGGCTGCTGATGAAACAGCTGGAAGACCTGTTCGAGTCCTTCATTGGCCTGATCAACCTGGCCATTGACGAAAAATCGCCTTACACCGGGGGCCACTGCCAGCGTGTGCCGGCCCTGACCATGATGCTGGCCGACGCCACGGCGCAACACCAGGAAGGCCCGCTGGCGGCGTTTTCCATGACGGAAATGGACCGCTACGAACTCAAGATTGCCGGCCTGCTGCATGACTGCGGCAAGATCACCACGCCAGTGCACGTGGTGGACAAGGCCACCAAGCTGCAGACCCTGTTTGACCGGATCGCGCTGATCGACACCCGCTTCGAGGTGCTCAAGCGCGATGCCGAAATTGCAGCACTGCGCCGCCAACTGGCGCTGCGCCCCGGTGTGGACGAAGCCGCCGAGCGTATCGGCCTGGTCGACCTCAACGAGCAGCTCGACACACTCGATGCTGAGCGCCGCTTTTTGCGCACCGCCAACTCGGGCGGCGAATTCATGAGCGATGCCGCCGTGGCGCGGGTGCAGCACATAGGCAGCCATTACCAATGGCGTGACCCGGATGGCCAGCAAACGAACTTTTTGTCGGTCGATGAAATCGACAACCTGAGCATCCGCAAAGGCACGCTGACACTGGCCGAGCGCGACACCATCAACTACCACATCGAGGCCACCATCAAGATGCTGGAGAAACTGCCCTGGCCCAAACACCTGCAAAACGTGCCCGAGTTTGCCGGTGGCCACCATGAGCGCATGGACGGCAAGGGCTACCCCAAGGGGCTCTTGCGCGAGCAGATGTCGGTACAGGCGCGCATCATGGGCATTGCGGATATCTTTGAAGCGCTCACCGCCTCGGACCGGCCCTACAAACACGGCATGAAACTGTCGCAGGCCATCCGCATCATGGTCAAAATGAAGAAAGAAGGCCATATTGATCCCGACTTGTTTGACGTCTTCATCCAGCAAGGAATTTACCTGCGTTACGCCCAGGAATTCGTCAACCCGAATCAGATTGACCCGGTCGAACTGGCCCTCTGAACAAGCGGCTTTTTCAGGACATCCGGGCGATGGCTGACAGCCTTCAGCCGCTACCGTTGAAAGGCCGGCTGACGCAGCACGGATAATTCATGCATGCCAACGCCATCTGCACCCGCCCGCCCGAATAACTCGCACAGGACCAAACCATGAATTTGCTGGCCTTTGACACCAGCACCGACATCTTGTCCATCGCCGTGCAGCGCGGTGCCATGGACGCGGCCAGGCTTTACCCGCACACGGCAGCGGGCGGCGCACAAACCTCGACCCATCTGATTCCCCAGATTCAGCGCCTCATGGCGCTGGCGCAACTGCGCCTCGAGGACCTTGACGCCATCGTGTTTGGTGCCGGTCCGGGCTCGTTTACCGGCTTGCGCACCGCCTGCGCCGTGGCCCAGGGTCTGGCTTTCGGTGCGGACCTGCCCGTGCTGCCAGTCGACACTTTGCTGGCCGTGGCCGAGGAGGCGCGCTGGCAGTGCGGTGACGCCCCCACCTTTGCGGTCACCGCCTTGCTTGACGCCCGCATGGACGAGCTCTACACGGCGGACTATGTTTTTGCGTCCGGCCACTGGACCCAAAACAGCAAGCAGCGCCTGATCAAGCCCGAAAACCTGGACTGGAACGGCGTCAATGTGCTGGCCGGCAATGTGTTTGACGGCTATGGCGCGCGGCTGCCTGCGCTGGCTGCGAAGACCTTGGCCCTGCCGAGCGCCACCGCGCTGTTGCGCCTGGCGCCCGCCCTGCTGGCGGCGGGCGCTGGCGTGTCGGCCGACCACGCGCTGCCCACCTATATTCGCGACAAGGTGGCGCAAACCACGCTGGAACGCAGCGCCAGCAGGGCGCTGGCCGGGCGGGCGCCATGAAGCCGCCAGACCAGGATGTGCCGGTCCGTTTTGAGGCCATGAGCGCAAGCCATCTTGATGCGGTCACCGCGCTGGAACAGCAGGCCCACCCGCATCCCTGGCAAAAACGCCACTTTGCCGACTGCCTGGCCAGTGCCTACGAAATCCAGCTGCTCATGGCCGGTGACACCCTGCTGGGCTATTTTGTCGCCATGAAAGGCGTCGACGAGGTGCACTTGCTCAACCTGGCCGTGGCGCCCGCCTATCAGCGCCAGGGCTGGGCCCGCGTCATGCTCGACGCGCTGGCGCTGTGGTCCGGCGGCCAGGGCGCGCAGTGGCTATGGCTGGAAGCGCGCCACAGCAACACCCGCGCCATACACATTTACAAGGCCCACGGCTTTCGCTGCGTCGGCGTGCGTCGCCGCTACTACCCGGCGGCGGCGGGTTCGCGCGAAGATGCCGTGGTCATGAGCCTGCCATTGAAAGCCGCAGCCGCGCAGGAGCCTGTGCCATGAGCCTGGTTCTGGATGCGCGCCAGCGTGCCATGCTGCAGGAAATGGGCGTGCGCGTGTGGACACCGCGCGATGCGCCCGAGCCGCCGGCCGTGTTGGCAGGCCAAGCCAAGCCCAGGCGCGCGGCGGAACACGAGCCAGCGACTTTGCCGGGCGTCCCGCCTGCGGCGGCGGCACCCGTTGCGCCTGCTGCACCGCTTGCCAAAACCGCCCCGTCGGCGGCCGTTGCCGCGAGCCACAGCGCCCCGCCGGAGTCCCTGCCAAGTCCGGGCCGGGTGACCGGATTGGTCGGCGGCATTGCCCAGATGGACTGGCCCGCCTTGACCGAGGCCGTGCGCCAATGTCAGGCCTGCGCCATGTGCCTGGGGCGACGTGCGCCGGTACTGGCAGCACCCGAGCTACCCACGCCCTGCGACTGGCTGCTGGTCGGCGACCCGCCGGATGAAGCCCAGGAGCGCGCCGGTCAGCCTTTTGTCGAGGAAGCTGGCCAACTGCTGGACAACATGTTGCGCGCAGTGGCCGTAAAGCGCTGGAACCACGGGCCCGACGCGGGCGCGGCGCCCGCGGCGCGCGCCTACCTGAGCCCTGTGCTCAAGTGCCGTCCGGCCCTGATGCGTGCGCCCAACGCGACAGAACTGGCCACCTGCGCCCACTTCCTGCGCCGGGAAATTGCCCTGACGCAGCCCAAGGTGATCGTCGCCATGGGGCGTTTTGCCATGCAGCTGCTGCTCAGCGACACCCCGCCCGAGCAGGCCCGGCTGCCGCTGGGCAAATTGCGCGGCCAGGTCTGGCGCTTTGCCGACGTGCCCGTGGTGGTGACTTATCCCCCGGCTTATCTATTGCGCAATGGTCAGGACAAGGCCCGTGCCTGGGCCGACCTGTGTCTGGCCCGCGCGCTGGCCTGCGGCGCCCTGACCAGCCCGTAAAATCCGCGCATGTTGATCGTCAAAACCCAATTACTTGACGCCCTGCGTGACGCGCTGGAAGATATCCAGCCCGGCGCCGGCGCCAAAGCCGCCTTCGAGTCGCCCAAAGTGGCCGCCCACGGCGACCTGGCCACCACCGCCGCCATGCAGCTGGCCAAGCCACTCAAACAAAACCCGCGGCAGTTGGCTGAGAGCCTGTGCGCCGTGCTGCGCAGCACGCTGCCCTACCAGACCTGGGTCGAGTCGCTCGACATTGCCGGACCCGGCTTCATCAACATCAAGCTCAAACCTGAGGCCAAGCAGCAAGTGGTGCGCTCGGTGCTGCTGCAAGCCGA
>JALNWC010000154.1 GCA_023231075.1 Rhodoferax sp. | reverse complement strand
GCCACGCCGCTGAAGAACGCCTCGCCGCTGGTGGCGCCGAACATCACGGTGTTGCCGACAATGGTGTTCTTGACCGCGTCACCACGGAAGTCGATGCTGGGGCGCACCACCACGCGGCCGCCGCTGAGGCCCTTGCCGGTGTAGTCGTTGGCGTCGCCAATCATGTAGAGCGTGATGCCGCGTGCCAGGAAGGCACCAAAGGACTGGCCGCCGGTGCCCTCCAGCTGGATGCGGATGCTGTCATCGGGCAAGCCCTCGGGGTGCACCTGGGTGACCACACCCGAGAGCATGGCGCCCACCGAGCGGTTCACATTGCGCGCCACTTCAATGAACTGCACACGCTCGCCCTTGTCGATGGCCGCGCGGCTCTTGGCAATCAGCACATTGTCCAGCGCCTTGTCCAGGCCGTGGTCCTGTGCTTCAAACTGGAAGCGCGGCACATCGGCCGGTACGTTGGGCTGGGCAAACAGGCGGCTGAAATCCAGGCCGCCGGCTTTCCAGTGATCCAGCCCGGGGCGGGTGTCGAGCAGGTCCGAGCGGCCGATCATGTCGTCGAACTTGCGGATGCCCAACTGCGCCATGATCTGGCGCACTTCTTCGGCGATGAAGAAGAAGTAGTTCACCACATGCTCGGGTTTGCCACTGAATTTCTTGCGCAGTGCCGGGTCTTGCGTGGCCACGCCCACCGGACAGGTGTTGAGGTGGCATTTGCGCATCATGATGCAGCCCTCGACCACCAGCGGCGCGGTGGCAAAGCCGAACTCGTCGGCGCCCAGCAGCGCGCCAATGGCGACGTCGCGGCCGGTTTTCATCTGGCCGTCGGCCTGCACGCGGATGCGGCTGCGCAGGCGATTCAGCACCAGCGTTTGCTGGGTTTCGGCCAGGCCGATTTCCCACGGACTGCCGGCGTGCTTGATGGACGACCAGGGCGAGGCCCCGGTACCGCCGTCATGACCGGCAATCACCACATGGTCAGCCTTGCACTTGGCCACGCCGGCGGCAATCGTGCCGACGCCGATTTCACTGACGAGCTTGACGCTGATGCCGGCCTTGGGGGCGACATTTTTCAGGTCGTGAATCAGCTGTGCCAGGTCTTCGATCGAATAAATGTCGTGGTGCGGCGGTGGCGAAATCAAGCCGACACCGGGCACCGAGTGGCGCAGGCGGCCGATGTACTCAGACACCTTGGTGCCCGGCAATTGCCCGCCCTCGCCCGGCTTGGCGCCTTGCGCCATCTTGATCTGGATCTGGTCGGCGCTGCCCAGATATTCGGCCGTGACCCCGAAACGCCCCGATGCGACTTGCTTGATGCGCGAACGCAGCGAGTCGGTGGGCAGCAGGGGAATGTCAACTTCGACCACATCCTTGCCGATGATGTCGGCCATGGTCTGGCCCTGCTTGATCGGAATGCCCTTGAGTTCCTGGCGGTAACGCTGCGGGTCTTCCCCGCCCTCGCCGGTATTGCTCTTGCCGCCGATGCGGTTCATGGCAATGGCCAGCGTGGCATGGGCCTCGGTCGAGATCGAACCGAGCGACATGGCGCCGGTGGCAAAGCGCTTGACGATCTCCTTGGCGGGCTCGACCTGGTCCAGCGGAATGGCTTTGGCGGGGTCGATCTTGAATTCGAACAGGCCGCGCAGCGTCATGTGGCGCTTGCTCTGGTCGTTGACGATCTGGGCGTATTCCTTGTAGGTGTTCCAGTTGTTGGCGCGTGTGCTGTGCTGCAGCTTGGCAATGGCGTCGGGCGTCCACATGTGCTCCTCACCGCGGGCGCGCCAGGCGTATTCGCCGCCGGCGTCCAGGCGGTTGGCCAGCACCGGGTCGGCGCCATAAGCGGCCTTGTGCATGCGAATGGCCTCTTCGGCAATCTGGAACACGCCAATGCCTTCGACCTTGCTCGGGGTGCCGGTAAAGTATTTGTCGATGGTGTCGGTGGACAGGCCGATGGCCTCGAACAACTGCGCGCCGCAGTAGCTCATATAAGTCGACACGCCCATCTTGGACATAATCTTGGACAGGCCCTTGCCGACCGCCTTGACGTAGTTGTAGATGGCCTTGTCAGCGCTCAGGTCGCCGGGCAGGTCCTTGCAGATGCTGGCCAGGGTTTCCATGGCCAGGTAGGGGTGGATGGCCTCGGCGCCGTAACCCGCGAGCACGCCGAAGTGATGCACTTCACGCGCGGTGCCGGTTTCGACCACCAGGCCCGCCGTGGTGCGCAAGCCCTCGCGCACCAGATGCTGGTGGATGGCCGAGAGCGCCAGCAAGGCGGGAATGGCGACCTGGGCCGCGCTCATGCCGCGGTCGCTGATGATCAGAATGTTGTTGCCGTTCTTGATGGCGTCGACCGCCTCGGCGCACAGCGAGGCCAGCTTGGCCTCGACCCCTTCACGGCCCCAGGCCAGCGGATAGGTGATGTCGATGGTGTAGCTGTGAAACTTGCCATGGGTGTGTTTGGCGATGTCGCGCAGTTTGGCCATGTCGGCAAAATTGAGCACCGGCTGGCTCACCTCCAGGCGCATCGGCGGATTGACCTGGTTGATGTCGAGCAGGTTGGGTTTCGGGCCAACAAAGGACACCAGGCTCATCACGATGGCTTCGCGGATCGGGTCGATCGGCGGGTTGGTCACCTGGGCGAACAACTGCTTGAAGTAGTTGTACAGCGGCTTGTTCTTGTCGGACAGCACCGCCAGCGGGCTGTCATTGCCCATGGAGCCAATGGCTTCCTCGCCGTTGGCGGCCATTGGGGCAATCAGGAACTTGAGGTCTTCCTGGGTATAGCCAAAAGCCTGCTGGCGGTCCAGCAAGGTGCCTTCGGACTCGGCCGCGCTGGCGGGCTCGCCGCCGCCCTGCACGTCGTCCAGGCGAATGCGCAGGTTCTCGATCCACTGTTTGTAAGGCTTGCTGTTGGCCAGCGTGGACTTGAGTTCTTCGTCGTCCACCATGCGGCCCTGCTCCAGGTCGATCATGAACATCTTGCCGGGCTGCAGGCGCCACTTGCGCACGATCTTGCTCTCGGGGAAAGGCAGCACGCCGGACTCGGAGGCCATCACCACCAGGTCGTCGTCGGTGATGCAATAGCGCGACGGGCGCAGGCCGTTGCGGTCGAGCGTGGCGCCAATCTGGCGGCCATCGGTGAAGACAATGCTGGCCGGGCCGTCCCACGGCTCGAGCATGGCGGCGTGGTATTCATAAAAAGCGCGGCGGCGCTCGTCCATGCTGGTGTGCTGCTCCCAGGGCTCGGGGATCATCATCATCACCGCCTGGCTGATCGGGTAGCCCGCCATGGTCAACAGCTCCAGGCAGTTGTCAAAAGTGGCGGTATCGGACTGGGTCGGGAAGCTGATGGGGTAGAGCTTTTGCAGGTCGGCACCCAGCACCGGCGAGCTCATGACGCCCTCGCGCGCCTTCATCCAGTTGTAGTTGCCCTTGACGGTGTTGATCTCGCCGTTGTGCGCCACATAGCGGTAAGGGTGGGCCAGCGGCCACTCGGGGAAAGTGTTGGTGGAAAAGCGCTGGTGCACCAGACCCAGCGCGGAGACGCAGCGCGGGTCTTTCAGGTCCAGGTAGTAAGTGCCGACCTGATCCGCCAGCAGCAGGCCTTTGTAGATGACCGTGCGGCTCGACATGCTGGGCACGTAATACTCTTTGCTGTGCTTGAGCTTGAGCGCCTGAATGTGTTTGCTGGCGCATTTGCGAATCACATAGAGTTTGCGCTCCAGCGCGTCCTGCACGATCACGTCATTGCCACGGCCGATGAAAATCTGGCGCAGGATGGGTTCTTTTTTGCGCACATTGGGCGACATCGGCATGTCGCGGTCCACCGGCACATCGCGCCAGCCCAACAGCACCTGGCCTTCGGCCTGCACCGCGCGCTCCAGTTCCTGCTCGCAAGCCTGGCGGCTGGCGTGCTCCTTGGGCAAAAACACCATGCCGACGCCGTATTCACCGGGTGGCGGCAGGGTCACGCCCTGCGCCGCCATTTCTTCACGGTACAGCGCATCCGGCAACTGGATCAAGATGCCGGCGCCGTCACCCATGAGTTTGTCGGCGCCCACGGCACCGCGGTGATCGAGGTTCTCAAGAATCTTGAGCGCATTTTTGACGATGTCATGCGACTTGACGCCCTTGATGTGGGCCACAAAGCCAACCCCGCAAGCATCGTGCTCTTGCGCTGCTGAATACAAACCCTTGTCCTGGAGATGCTTGATCTCGGCTGCCGTCGTCATGGGCGCGCTCCTAAAAATATCAGAAAGATGAACTTTACCGCATCGCAGCATCCATGCCAAGCAAATTAATTGGGGTCAGATTCCAATTAATTTGTTAAATTTGATTTCTATATTTAATTGGGGACATATCAAAAAATGTAGCGACAATGCGTTTTGAAATTTCGTTTTCAGAGTTATTTGAGACCGGGTTTGTTGACAGAAAATGGCCGCCCCGCAGCTGCTTTTGTGACTCGCCGTTCAGTCTTCTTTTGTAAATCTGCCACAAAATCTGCCTCGCCCAAGGCCCATCCGCTCAACGTGGCCTGCGTGATGGCCGCCTGCTGCACCGGATTAATGCCGCTTTGCACCAATTCGGCATAGGCCGCTTCACGCGAAAAGGGGGTGTTGCCCAGTTCCCATACCAGGGCATGCGGGGTGACCAATCGGTCAGGACGCACGCCCGCGTAATGCAAATGGCTCGACCAGGGGTAGTCCTGCGGCTGCGCGACCAAGCCAGCGCGCACCGGATTGAGGTCAATGTAGGCCATGCAGGCCAACAGGTAGCGATCGGTCTGGATCAGGGTCGATTTGTAGCGCCCTTCCCACAAGGTGCCCGTGCGTTTGTGCGTGTTATTGAAATAGCGCACATAGCTACGCCCCACCGCCTGCATCATTTTGGGCAAGCCGTCGGCCGTTTGCGGCGTGGCCAGCAAATGAAAGTGATTGCTCATCAGCACATACGCGTGCAAGGCAACATTGAATTTCCTGGCGTTTTCCTCAAGCAGGTCGAGCAACACCCGGTCATCAGCCACCGTGGCAAAAATGGCCTGCTTGTTGTTGCCGCGCTGAATCACATGGTGCGGATAGCCCGGCAGGGTCAGACGCGGTTGGCGGGCCATAGCGATGGGTCGGTAGAAATTAATTGGACTCTGACCCCAATTATTTTTTGGCAATGCGGACTTTGCCGCCCGTGGTGATCAGGATCACGGCATCGCCGGGTACAAATACTTCTGCGCCTTTGGCCTGCACCACGGCGCGGCGCTCACCGCCTCTGAGTTGTACCAGCAACTCTGTAGCGTCTTCACGCGTGCTCATGCGCTCGATGGCGTTACCTGCCGCGGCGCCCGCCACGCCCACGAGCAAGCCAATCACGTTGCTCTCGGCATTGGAGCCACCGCGTGTGGAGCCTGCCACGGCCCCCGTCACCCCCCCCACCGCCGCACCAATACCGCTCTGGCTGCCGTCCACCACCACGTTGCGCACCGTCAGCACCACGCCGTCTTCAACTTTTGACAGGCGCTGGGCGTCGCCGCGCTGGATCACGTCCGGGCTGCTGCTGGCGCAAGCCACCAACAGGCTGGCCGACAGGGCCAACAAGCCGTTTTGCATCATTTTTTTCATGGCATTTCCTCATTGAATTTTAAATTTGGCCTTGGGCCGCGGCATCCGGGTCAGACGGCCGCGCGGGCGCAAGGCTTGAATTGTCAGGCAACGCTGTAAAGCGGGTGTGAAGCAGGTCCGTCAAGCCAAACTCGTCCAGCAGCGCCCGCAGGCGTTGCGCGGCAGCCGCCTTTTTGTGACCGGTGTAGCGGGCCATGATGAGCTCGTTTTTCATGCTGTGCTCCCAGCCCACGAGTTCGGTCACCGTGACCTGGTAGCCACAGGCCTCCAGGTACAGGCAGCGCAGCACATTGGTGATCTGGCTGCCCATCTCGCGCGTATGCAGCGGGTGGCGCCAAAGTTCAGAAAGTGGCGTCCTGGCAAGCGAGAGCGCCTTGTGCTGGCTCAGTACCCGCGCCACCTCGGCCTGGCAGCACGGCACCAGCACCATGAAACGCGCCTTTTTTTGCAGGCCAAAGGCTATCGCATCGTCGGTTGCGGTGTCGCAGGCATGCAGGGCGGTGACCATGTCAATGCGCGCGGGCAACTGGTCTGACCGGGCCGACTCGGCCACCGTCAGGTTCAAGAATGACATACGCTCAAAACCCAGTTGCCGGGCCAGGGCCCGGGACTTTTGCACCAGTTCAGGTCGGGTCTCGATGCCGTAGATGTGCCCACTGGCCCGAGGCTTGAAAAACAGGTCGTACAGGATGAAACCCAGGTAGGACTTGCCCGCGCCATGGTCGGCCAGGGTAAGGCCCGGCGCGCTGTCTGGTTTGTCATCCAACTCCAGCAGCAGCTTTTCAATGAACTGGTACAGGTGGTAGACCTGCTTGAGCTTGCGCCTGGAATCCTGGTTGAGCTTGCCGTCCCGGGTCAGGATGTGCAGTTCTTTAAGCAACTCGATGGATTGACCGGGACGAATCTCATCGGCCAGGG
>JALNWC010000153.1 GCA_023231075.1 Rhodoferax sp. | reverse complement strand
CTTGGGACAGGCGAAAAAAAACCCTTGCAAGTTGTTGTTTTGCAAAGGTTTTTTAGGTTTGGCGGAAACGGAGGGATTCGAACCCTCGATGAGGCTCTACACCCCATACTCCCTTAGCAGGGGAGCACCTTCGGCCACTCGGTCACGTTTCCTGAAAATCAGAGCCGCGATTATGTCATGACTTTGGGGCATTTTTCAGGCGGGTGCCTGATCCAGGCCAAAAGCTTTGTGCAGCGCCTTGACGGCGAGTTCCATGTACTTTTCGTCAATCACCACCGAGGTCTTGATTTCACTGGTGGAAATCATCTGGATGTTGATGCCTTCTTCGGCGAGCACGCGGAACATGGTGCTGGCCACGCCCACATGGCTACGCATGCCGATGCCGACGATGGACACCTTGCAGATTTTGGTGTCGCCCACCACTTCCTGCGCGCCCAGCTTGGGCACCACCACGGTTTTCAGCAGGTCCATGGCGCGGGCATAGTCGCCATGGTTCACGGTAAAGCTGAAGTCGGTCTTGCCGTCTTTGCTGATGTTCTGGATGATCATGTCGACTTCGATGTTGGCGTCGGCCACGGCACCCAATATTTGGTAGGCAATGCCGGGTTTGTCGGGCACGCCCAGCACCGAAATTTTGGTCTCGTCGCGGGTGAATGCGATGCCTGAAACGATGGCTTGCTCCATGTTTTCGTCTTCCTCAAAAGTGATCAGGGTGCCGGATTTGGCTTCTTCGTTGATGGCGATGTCCCACGGCGTGAAGCTCGACAGCACACGCAGTTTGACCTTGTACTTGCCGGCAAATTCGACCGAGCGGATCTGCAGCACCTTGGAGCCCATGGAGGCCATTTCCAGCATTTCCTCGAAGCTGACGGTGTGCAGGCGGCGCGCGTCGGGCACCACACGCGGGTCGGTGGTGTAGACGCCATCGACGTCGGTGTAGATCAGGCATTCGTCGGCCTTCATGGCGGCCGCCACGGCCACCGCCGAGGTGTCGGAGCCACCGCGGCCCAGCGTGGTGATGTTGCCGGATTCGTCCAGGCCCTGGAATCCGGTGACGATGACGACCCGGCCGGCTTCCAGGTCGGCGCGCACTTTTTTGTCGTCAATGGATTCGATGCGGGCCTTGGTGTAAGCGCTGTTGGTGCGAATGGGCACTTGCCAACCGGCGTAGCTCACCGACTCCAGCCCCTGGGCTTGCAGCGCAATGGCCAGCAAGGCGCTTGAGGCCTGCTCGCCGGTGGCGGCCAGCATGTCGAGTTCACGGTTGTAGGCATCGGTCAATTTGGAGGGGGCCAGTTCTTTGGCCAGGGCCAGCAGGCGGTTGGTTTCGCCGCTCATGGCGCTGGGCACCACCACCATTTGGTGGCCGGCGCGCGCCCATTTGGCAACGCGTTTGGCGACGTTGCTGATGCGCTCGGTCGAGCCCATCGAAGTGCCGCCGTATTTGTGAACAATCAAGGACATGAAGGGTTTGAACAGGGTGATAAAGGTCGGGGATTGTACCAATCGAGGACTTTGCCCCGCCTGACACAAAAGCCCTGCCCCACCTTCAGGTGCATCTGGTGAGCCCGGGTACGGCAGGCGGCAATCTGGGCCATTAACGCCGCCAGTTGCGCGCTGGTCGGCGTGACCTGGTGCACGCCCAGCAACCAGTGGCGCAAGACATTGGCCAGCCTTGGCGTGCTCAGGGCTTGCAAGGCCTTGATGTCGGGCGGCACGCCAATGCGCGCCAGGTCTTCGGCCGCCACCTCTTGCAGCAGCGCCTGCGCCTGCGCGGCATGCCGGCTGCTGCGGGCAAAGGTGTCGCGAAACTGCGGGAAAGTGGCTTGCAGCGCGGGCATCAGGCGCGCGCGGATGCGGTTGCGGGTAAAGCGTTCGTCGACGTTGCTGGGGTCTTCGATAAAGCGCGCGCCCTGCGCCTGCAGCCAGTCGCGGATTGCCTGACCGCTGACCTGCAGCAAGGGGCGGCAATAGGTCAGGCCGGCGCGTTGCCACTGCGCGGCCATGGCGCTCAAGCCCGGCAGGCCCGCGCCCCGGCTCAGCGCCAGCAGCAGGGTTTCGATCTGGTCGTCGGCATGCTGGGCGATGGCAATGGTTTGAACGGCGGCCTGCCCGTGCAGCGCCAGCGCATCGATGGCCTGGTAGCGGGCGTGGCGCGCGGCGGCTTCGGGACTTTGCCCGGGGGCGTGGCGGGCATCGACCTTTTGCACCACCAGCGGCACCTGCAGCGTGGCACACACGGCCCGGCAATGGCGTTCGAAGTCGTCACCGGCGGCCTGCAAGCCGTGGTGCACATGGACCGCCACCACCTGCCCCGGCCATTTGCGCGCGCAGGCCAGCAGCAAGGCCGTGGAATCTGCGCCGCCGCTGTAGGCCACGGCCAGTGGCAGCGTGGGCGCAAAGTCTGCAATGGCCTGCTCAAACGTGCGTGTCATGAAGCCCTGCCGATCGAAGATCCACCCCTGTCATGCCGGGCTTGACCCGGCATCCATGAATGCGGGGGCCATGGATTGCGGATCAAGTCCGCAATGACAGGCATTTGGAACGGGTAGCGTTGCAATTTCCGCTGAGGCTTACTTGCTGGTGATTTTGGTGTCGGTGAAACGGCCATAGCTCTGCAGACGCTCATAGCGCCGATCGAGCAGGTCTTTCACCTTGAGGTCGCTGACCTGGCGGAAGGCGTCGGTCAGGGCGCGCTTGAGGAACGCCGCCATTTGCTTGTAGTCACGGTGGGCGCCGCCTACCGGCTCGTTGACGATTTTGTCGATCACGCCCAGGGCTTTGAGGCGGTGCGCGGTAATGCCCAGGGCGTCGGCCGCGTCCTGCGCCTTTTCGGAGGTTTTCCACAAAATGGAGGCACAGCCCTCGGGGCTGATGACCGAGTAAATGGAGTATTGCAGCATCAGCACCTGGTCGCCCACCGAAATGGCCAGCGCGCCGCCGGAGCCGCCCTCGCCGATGATGGTGACGATGACCGGCACCTCGAGCTGCGCCATCTCGAAAATGTTGCGGCCGATGGCCTCGGACTGGCCGCGCTCTTCGGCGTCAATGCCGGGGTAGGCGCCGGGGGTGTCGACAAAGGTGAACACCGGCAGCTTGAACTTTTCGGCGGTTTTCATGAGGCGCAGCGCCTTGCGGTAGCCCTCGGGCTTGCTCATGCCAAAGTTGCGGGCGGCGCGCTCGCGCGTGTCGCGCCCTTTTTGCTGGCCAATCACCATGCAGGGCGTGCCATTGAAACGGGCCAGGCCGCCGACGACGCTGAGGTCGTCGGCAAAATGGCGGTCGCCGTGCAGCTCGACAAAATGGGTGAACAGCTCGTTCACATAGTCCATGGTGTAGGGCCGCTCGGCATGGCGCGCGATTTTGGTGATTTGCCAGGGCGTCAGGTCGCTGTAAATGTCTTTGGTGAGCTGCTGGCTTTTTTTGGCCAACTGGGTGATTTCGGCCGAAATGTCGACCGCCGACTCGGTCTGCACGTAGCGCAGTTCTTCAATCTTGTTTTCCAGCTCGGCAATCGGGCTCTCGAAATCGAGAAAAGTTTTTTTAGCCACAACAACTCCATCACATCTATTAATCAGTTGGGGGTCAGAGCTAAATATCTGACCCGCAAGGCCGACATCCAACATCCGACAATCAGTTGGGGTCAGAGCAAAATTGCTGCGCAATTCTTGATCTGACCCGCAAGGTCTAGTAATTAACCGGCACCGGATCCAGCGAGCGCCAAATATACCAAGTTGCCACGGTGCGGTAAGGCGCCCAGGCCAGCGCCACCTCGCGCGCGTCGCTGCGGCTGACCGCTTCGCCCGAAAAATAGCTTTTGCTGATGCCGTTGATCAGGCCCACGTCGTCGAGCGGCAGCACATTGGGGCGCATCAAGTGAAAGATCAGGAACATTTCGGCGGTCCAGCGGCCAATGCCGCGTATGGCCACCAGTTCGTCGACGATGGCCTCGTCGTCCATCGCCGTCCAGTTTTCCACATGCACTTTGCCACTGTCAAAGTGCAGCGACAAGTCCACCAGATATTCCACCTTGCGGGCGCTCAAACCAGCCGCCCGCATGTCGTCAATCTTGAGCCTGAGCACCTGCGCGGGCGTCATCTGCCGGGGCAATTTGACAAAACGGTCCCACACGGTCTGGGCCGCCTTGACCGAAATCTGCTGGCCCACCACGCTGCGCGCCAGGGTGGCAAAGGCATCGCCCCGGCTTTGCAGGCAGACCTGGCCGAACCGCGGAATCAGGCGCTTCATGACGCGGTCTTTTTTTATCAGATGCTTGCAGGCATCGTCCCAATAGTCGGGCTTAGCAAGCTTGTCCGACGCGTTTTGAATGTCACTCATGACGCCATCGCCCTCATTTGGCGGCTTCCCAGGTAGTGCCGCCAGCGGCATCCTTGAGCACAATGCCCAAGGCAAGCAACTCCTGGCGGATACGGTCGGCCTCGGCAAAATTTTTGACCGCCTTGGCCGCGGCGCGCTCGGCAATGCGCCGGGCAATGTCCGCTTCACTGAGATTGACGCCTGCGCCCGACTGCAGAAACGCATGCGGGTTGCCCTGCAGCAGCCCCAGGCAACCGCCCAGCGCTTTCAGCAGGCCCGCCAGTGCACCGGAACGGGTGCGGTTGACCTCGCTGGCCAGGTCAAACAGCACGGCCACCGCTTCCGGCGTGCCGAAGTCGTCGTCCATGGCAGCCTTGAAGCGCGCGGCAAAGGGGTCGGACCAGTCGATCGTGACCGCTTCAGCCGGCACCAGCGCCAGCGCGGTGTAGAGGCGCTTGAGCGACTGGCGGGCATCTTCGAGGTGCACGTCGCTGTAGTTCAAGGCACTGCGGTAGTGGGCGCGCACGATGAAGAAACGCAGGGTTTCGGCATCAAAACGGAGCAGAATTTCGCGGATGGTGAAGAAATTGCCCAGGCTCTTGGACATTTTTTCGTTGTCACGCGTGACAAAACCGTTGTGCATCCAGAAACGCGCCAGGGGCTGCCCGCTGGCGCCTTCGCTTTGGGCGATTTCGTTTTCGTGGTGGGGAAACTGCAGGTCGGCACCGCCGCCGTGGATGTCCACGGTCTGGCCGAGCAGTTCGCCACACATGGCCGAGCACTCGATGTGCCAGCCCGGTCGGCCAACGCCATACACGCTGTCCCACTTGGCGTCGGCTGGCTCACCGGGTTTGGCCGATTTCCATAGCACGAAGTCCAGCGGGTCGGTCTTGCCGTCGACTACTGCCACACGCTCACCGGCGCGCAGTTCGTCAAGCGATTTGCCGCTGAGCTTGCCGTAACCGTCAAATTTGCGCACCGCAAAGTTCACATCGCCGTCGCCGCTCTGGTAGGCCAGCCCCTTGTGCTGCAGCTGGCCGATGAGTTTGAGCATGGCGGGCACGTAGTCGGTGGCGCGCGGCTCGTGGGTGGGGCGCTCGATGCCCAGGGCGTCGGCGTCCTGGTGCAGGGCCGCGACCATGCGGTCGGTCAGGGCGCGGATGGTTTCGCCGTTTTCCAGCGCACGCTTGATGATTTTGTCGTCAATGTCGGTGACGTTGCGCACATAAACCACCTGGTAGCCACTGCTTTTGAACCAGCGCTGCACCAGGTCAAAGGCCACCATGGCCCGCGCGTGGCCCAGGTGGCAGAGGTCGTACACGGTCATGCCGCACACGTACATGCGCACCTGCCCGGGCTGCAGGGGTGTAAAGGGTTCAATGGCACGCGACAGCGTGTTGTAGATGCGCAAACTCATGAATATTTCAGATCCGGTATGAAGGCAAAGCTGTGCCAGACAAGGGGCGCGGCGCGTTCATGGTGCATGGCTGGCGCTGGCCAGCCGGTGTTCCATTCAACGCCCCTCAGCTACAATGCGCGTCAGTATAAGGCCCTGCCTTCACCCGCTTTCTGGCAGGTCAAGCCCCTCTATCGGACCTATCCACCCATGAAGCACGCCCGTTCTGTCACTCTCAAATCCATCCGTTGGCTCGCCCTGCTCGGCGCCTTGGTGGTGCTGCCGAGCCAGGCTGACGAGTACGCAGACACCAACCAACTGGTGCGCGCCAACAAATTTACCGAAGCCCTGGCCAAGGTGGACAGCTACCTGGCCGACAAACCGGCCGACCCCCAAATGCGCTTTCTCAAGGGCGTGATCCAGCGCAATCTGGGCAAGCCGGCCGAGGCCATCAACACCTTTACCCTGCTCACCCAGGACTACCCTGAACTGCCCGAGCCGTACAACAACCTGGCCGTGCTGTACGCGGGCCAGGGCCAGTATGACAAGGCCCGCGTGACGCTTGAAATGGCGATTCGCACCAACCCCAACTACGCCACCGCCCACGAAAATCTGGGTGATGTCTATGTCCGGCTGGCCAGCCAGGCCTACAACAAGGCCTTGTTGCTGGACAGCGGCAATACCGCGATTCCCCCCAAGCTGAACCTGACGCTTGAGGTGTTCAAACCCAAGCCGACAAGCAAAAAATGAGTCCTTCCATGAATTTCAAAACCCTGTGTTCCCTGAGCCGCGCCGCCGTGGTTGCCACCGCG
>JALNWC010000152.1 GCA_023231075.1 Rhodoferax sp. | reverse complement strand
GTTGCGCGGCAGCGCATCACCGGCAAAACGGGGTTTGTAATGGTCTTCGATGGCTTCGGCCAGGTCGGCGTCGAGCCCGTCGTGACGGGCGTAATAGCCGCCCATGATGCCTTGCAGTTCCGGGAACTCGCCCACCATGTCGGTCAACAGGTCGGTTTTGGCCAGGCGCGCGGCCAGTTCGGCCCGTTTGGCCAGCGCCTCGCCACCGAGTTGCAGCGCCAGCGTACGGGCAATGGCGCACACACGCGCCATGCGCTCGCCCTGCGTGCCCAGCTTGTTGTGATAGACCACCTTGTCGAGGCCCGCCACGCGCGATTCGAGCGTTTTCTTGCGGTCCTGGTCGTAAAAAAACTTGGCGTCACTCAGGCGCGGGCGCACCACGCGCTCGTTGCCGCCAATCACCGCGCTGGCATCCGACGGGCTGATGTTGCTGACCACCAGGAACTGGTTCGTCAACTTGCCCTGCGTGTCGAGCAGCGGAAAGTACTTCTGGTTGGCCTTCATGGTGAGGATCAGGCACTCTTGCGGCACCGCCAGAAACTGTTCCTCAAACTGGCAGGTCAGCACATTGGGGCGCTCCACCAGGGCCGTGACTTCATCGAGCAAGGCCTCGTCCATCAGCACCTCAAAGCCCGGCCCCAGGCGCTCGGCGGCCTGCGCGAGTTGCTGCACGATGGCAAAACGCCGATCATGGAAGCTGGCGATCACGGCACCGTCGCGCAGCAGCGTGGCGGCGTAGGCGTCGGCATGGTCCACTTGCACCGGCGACTTGTGCGCCTCAAAACGGTGGCCTTGCGTCTGCTTGCCCGAAGTCAAACCCAGCACCTTGACCGGCACCACGGTGCTGCCGTGCAAGGCCAGCAGGCCATGCGCCGGGCGCACAAAATGCACGCTGCTCCAGCCCGGCAGTTCGCAATCCGTCTCGAGCTGGTAGCTCATCATTTTGGGAATCGGCAGCTGCGCCAGCGCCGCCAGCAGGGCTTGCTGCAAGCCCACGTCGAGCGTGGCACCGGTGACCAGGCTGTCATAAAACAGCGCCTCGGCCTTGCCGGTCCTGAGCCCCGTCGAAGGGCCGTCCGGCGCCTTGCGCAGTGCAGCGACCGCAAACACCGGGTCGGACACGTCGGCGCCCAGCGCCTGGAGTTTCTTGAGCAAAGCGGGGGTTGCCAGGCCATCGGCATCGAGCCCGACACTCACCGGCATCAGCTTTTGCTGCACCGCCGTGTCGGCCGCCTTGGCCGCCACCTGCGTGATGTGCGCGGCCAGGCGGCGCGGCGAGGCAAACGGCGTGCTCACCGAGTCGCCTGAGGCCAGGCCCAATTGGCGCAACTGCGCGCACAACTGACTGGCAAACACCTCACCGAGCTTTTTCAGCGCCTTGGGGGGCAACTCTTCAACAAACAATTCAACGAGAAGATTTTGGGTCGTCATGGTCAGGCGGCTTTCTTGTTCATCTGTTCAACCCAGGCACGCGGTGCCATCGGGAAACCCAGACGCTCGCGGCTGTCGAAGTAGCTCTGCGCCACGCCGCGCGCCAGCGTGCGGATGCGGCCGATGTAGGCGGCACGCTCGGTCACGGAAATGGCGCCACGGGCATCGAGCAAATTGAAGCTGTGCGCGCATTTGAGCACCTGCTCATAAGCGGGCAGCGCCAGTTGCGCGTCCATCAGGTGCCTGGCCTGACGCTCGTGCGCCGTGAAGGCGGTGAACAGAAAGTCGGCATCGCTGTGCTCGAAGTTGTAAGTGGATTGCTCGACTTCGTTTTGCTTGTAGACGTCGCCATAGCTCAGTCGGGTGCCGTCGGGCGATTCGGTCCAGGTCAGGTTATAGACGTTGTCGACCCCTTGCAGGTACATGGCCAGACGCTCCAGGCCGTAGGTGATCTCGCCGGTGATGGGACGGCAGTCAATGCCGCCGACCTGCTGGAAATAGGTGAACTGCGTCACCTCCATGCCGTTGAGCCAGACTTCCCAGCCCAAGCCCCAGGCGCCCAGCGTGGGGTTTTCCCAGTCGTCCTCGACAAAACGGATGTCGTTCTTTTTCAGGTCGAAGCCCAGCGCTTCCAGGCTGCCCAGGTAAAGCTCCAGAATGTTGCCGGGCGCAGGCTTGAGCACCACCTGGTACTGGTAGTAATGCTGCAAACGGTTCGGGTTTTCGCCATAACGGCCGTCCTTGGGGCGGCGGCTGGGCTGCACGTAGGCGGCTTTCCAGGGCTCCGGCCCGAGCGCCCGCAGAAAGGTGGCGGTGTGCGAGGTACCCGCGCCGACTTCCATGTCGTAGGGTTGCAACAGCGCACAGCCCTGGGCGTCCCAATACGACTGCAGTTTCAAAATGATTTGCTGGAAGGTCAACATAAGCGGTAGGGGCAGCGCGCAACGCGACCCGAAAGTAAGAAGGGTTGACGCAAGCAGCTGCGTCTGAAGCGGCAATTTTACGGGCTTATGAGCGCCTCAAAACGCGCCTTGCCCGGGCGCTTTTGCCGGACGCCTCCACCCGACCAACAGCAGCAAGCCCAGGGCCGGCAGCAACAAGGGCCACAGCCCCCAGCGCGCCAGCCAGCGGGCATAGGGCGTGATGCCGGTGCGCCCTTCGACCGTGCCGTGCAGCGCCATGGCGGTGTGCGGCGCGGCCGCATGGGTCACCCGGGCGCGGTGGTCGACGATGGCGGTCTGCCCGGTGTTGGTGGCCAACAAAAAGGGCCGGTCAAACTCCAGCGCGCGCAGCCGGGCAATTTGCAGATGCTGATTCATGGCCAGACTTTCGCCAAACCAGCCCAGATTGCTGACATTGACCAGCATGGTGGGCGCTGTGGCGTCATCAAGAAACTGCTCGGCCAGCTCTTCGCTGAACAGGTTTTCGTAACAAATGGTGGCAGCCAGCCGCTGCCCCTGCCAGTCAAAGGTGGGCTGCGGCAGGGCGCCCCGGTTGAAGTCGCCCAGCGGGATGTTCATCAGCTCGGTGAACCAGCGAAAAAACGGCGGAATGAACTCGCCAAAAGGCACCAGATGGTGCTTGTCGTAACGCCATGGCTCAGCCAGCCCGGGCTTGAGCCCGACCACCGAATTGGTGTAGCCCGCGCTGAAACTGCCCAGCGGCACACCGACCAGCGCCGCCTGATCTCCCGCCGCAAAACGCTGTTGCAAGGCTTGCCAGTAGCCGTCGGGCAATTGCTCGGGCAGCAGCGGCAGCGCCGTCTCGGGCGTGATGATGAGCGGGCTCTGGTTTTGCTGAAGTTGCTCGCCGTACCACTGCAGCGCCTTGAGCACACCGGTTTCGGCGTCGAACTTTTCGTTTTGGGGAATATTGCCTTGCAACAGGGTCACCGCCAGCGTACCGGCCGAGCCACCCTGCGGCTCGGGCAGCCACGACGGCAACAGCAGCAGCGCCAGCAGCAGCAGCGCCAATCGCGCGGCCTCACCCCAGCGCGCGCCAAGGGCAGAGCGCCAGCCCAGCGCCAGGCCGGCCGCCAGCAAGGCGGCAACAAAACTGACGCCATACAGCCCCACCCAAGGCAGCAAGCCCGCCAGCGGCCCCGCCAGATGGGCGTAACCAATGGCGCCCCAGCCAAAGCCGCTCAGCAACACGCCCCGGGCCATCTCGGCCAGCAGCCACAAGGCGGCAAAAGCCAGCGCCGCCAACACCGAATGATCGCGCGCCAGCAGCCTGAACAGACCAGCCGCCGCCGCGTAATAAAGTGCCAGCAAGCCAGCCAATGCCAGCACCGCCAGCATGGCCAGTGGCGCCGCCAGGCCGCCATAGGTGTGCATGGAGGTGAACAGCCAGCCAAACGTGCAGGCCAGCCAGGCCGTTGCAAAGAGCCAGCCGCGCCAGGCCGCCACCTGCCAGCTGGCACGGGTGCGCAAGCCGCCCACCAGGCTGGCCAGCGCCAGCCACTGCAGGAACCACAGCGCTTGCCCTTGCGTCAGACCCAGCCAGTCCAGGCTTTGCGGCAGGGCCACAGGCCAGGCCAGGCTGGCGGCCTGCAAGGCGCCTGCCAGCAGCAGCCACAGCGCCGTGCGCAAGCCGACACCCGCGGTCTGTGGCTTATGTGTCGCCATTCGGCACCGGCGCCACCTTGAACCACTTCACCGCAGCGCCTTGGGTGTGCATCACCACAAAGTCAAGGCCCGCGCGCACATGGTGCTCGCCACGCCGGGGTACATGGCCCATTTCGTGGGCGATCAGGCCGCCAATGGTGTCAAAGTCTTCATCGGAGTCGGCGCTTTCCAGCTTGACACCGAAGGCCGCCTCGACCCGCTCGATGGTGGTGTCCCCACTCACCCGGTAGCTGCGGTCGGCCAGGCCAAAGATGTCGCCTTCGTCATCGGCAATGTCAAATTCGTCCTCGATTTCGCCCACGATTTGTTCCAGCACGTCCTCGATGGTGACCAGTCCGGCAACCCGACCAAACTCGTCAATGACGATGGCCAGGTGGTTGTGGTTGCTCTGAAAGTCGCGCAGCAAATCGTTCAGCCCCTTGCTTTCCGGCACGAACACGGCCGGTCGCAGCAGGGCTCGAATATTGAACTCGGGCGCCTGCTGCAACTTGAGCAGGTCCTTGGCCATCAGGATGCCGATGATGTTTTCGCGCTCCCCTTCGAACACCGGGAAGCGCGAGTGCGCCGTGTCGATCACCCCATGCATCAAGGTGTCGTAGGGGTCATCAATATTGATCAGCTCCATGCGGGTGGTGGGCACCATGACGTCGCCGGCGCTCATGTCGGCCATGCGGATCACGCCTTCGAGCATCTTGTGCGAATCGGCGCCAATGAGCTGGTTGTGCTCGGCTTCGGCCAGGGTTTCTATCAACTCGTCGATCGAATCAGGACCGGGGTGAATGAACTCGGCAATTTTCTGCAATAAAGTTCGTTTATCTTCCCGGTCGGGACGCATAGGGTAGGGATCGGACACAGCCAGTCGAGCAGGACATGCAGTTGTTGAACAGGCCATAAGGATAGCGGATAACGCTTTTGCCCTGCCAAAAATTCAGCGCAGCCCTGGCATCAGTCGCTTTTTTCCCCCACATCAGTGCCAAGCCAGGCGCTTTGCAGATTCGACAGGGTGTTGCGAAATTGCCTGGCTTGCACCTTGACCTGGTAATTGGCCTGGGCCAATTGCTCTTCGACCAATTCGGTCAAATGGCTGTTGAAAGTGGCCGGAGGCAGTACCAGATAGCCTTCGGTCTCGGCCCCAGCGCGCACAAACGTGGCCCCGGCGTGACGGGCAATGGCGAGCATGGCCGCATTTTCGCTCAGCACATGAACATAGAGCTTGCGCACCCCCACATTGCGGGCGTGCATCACGGCGCGCTCGAACAAGCGGGACCCGTAGTGCCGGCCACGTGCCTGTGCCAGCACAGAAACCCCGAACTCGGCACCGGGATTGGCACCGTCATCGGGGGCGTAGGCCAGATGCGCCACCGCAATCAGCACCAGATTCCGGTTGTAAATGCCAAAAATTTCATCGCGCTCAAAATTCAGGCCATTGACATAACGGTCAATCTGCTCGTCGTTGGCGGCAAAGCCAAAACGGTAATAGCGGTCATGGGCATCCAGTGCCTTGAGGTGCTGGGCAATGCGCGCGCGGTGGTTTTCGCCCAGCGAGCGGATCGGCACCATGACCTCCGGTTTTCTGGGCGCAGAAGCAGGCCCCGCACCCGGAGATGCAGCGGGATAAAAATAACGGGGCAGGATATCGAACATAGGACTCAAATATAAGGGTTTTCCCTAGGTATCGGGCTCTGGAGCGCATAAGGCCAGTCAAGTTGTTGGATTTACCACAACTTGACTGGATAAACTTGACGCACGATGCAAGCTTCAACCCAGATACGGGACTCTATCTCCCGGGTGGTCGCGCTTCGCCAGAAAGTGGTCGATCAACCCGCTCTGGCGCAGGCGCTTCACACCGTCAAACATATGCAGGCACAGCGTTTTGCTGGCACTTACCAGGACCTGTTGCATTCTGCCAGCTACGCGGCTTGCGCCAATTTCTTTCTGGAAGAGCTGTACAGCGCCAAAGACTTCGCCGAGCGCGATGCGCAGTTTGCCCGCATTGCCGGTGCCCTGGAGCGCAGTTTTCCCGGGCCAGTGGTCGCCGCCGCGGTGGCTTTGGCCGAACTGCATAACCTGACCGAAGAACTTGACCTGGCCATGGCCCTGAACTGGCAGCTGCAGCCTGGCTTCTCCCCCACACATGCCTATGTGCTGGCCTGGCGTGCCGTGGGTCGCCGCGAAGACCGCCTTTGGCAAATCAAGACGGTCCTGGACATTGGGCAGGAACTCGGGCAGCTGACGCGCAAACCGGGCCTGTACTTCATGCTCAAGATGATGCGCAAACCAGCGCAGCTGGCCGGACTGGGCTCGCTGCAAAACTTCCTGGAGTCCGGCTTCAAGCACTTTGCCGACCTGGCCCGTAACAAGGGCGCCGTCAGCCGTTTTCTGGACACCGTCAAGGCACGTGAATCGGCCTTGCTTGACCGCCTGTTCGATGCCCCTGCTGCGGATTGCGTGGCTGAACTGAATCAAATCCTGGC
>JALNWC010000151.1 GCA_023231075.1 Rhodoferax sp. | reverse complement strand
GGGCGTTGGCCAGGGCATAAAGCTCGCGCGCCACATTGGCCGAGGCGGTGGTGTGGTCGACCAGCACCGCGCCCGCCTTCATGCCGGCAAAGGCGCCATCGCTTCCCAGCACCACGCTGCGCAAATCGTCGTCGTTGCCGACACAGCAAAACACCAGATCAGCCTCCTGCACCGCCTGGCGCGGGGTGGGTGCATGCTTCAAATGGCTGGTCCGGCCGGTGGCGGCCGCGTATTCGGCACACCACGCGCTGGCTTTGGCCGCGGTGCGGTTGTACACGGTGACCTGGTGGCCGGCGCGCGCCAGGTGACCGGCCATGGGGTAGCCCATCACGCCCAGGCCCAAAAAGGCAACGCGTTTGGCCGGTGTGGTTTCGTAGCTTCTGGTGTTCATGCTGGATTTGTCGGAGCTGGGTTTAAACAATGCTGAAATTTTCGGTGCCGGCGCTCAGGTCCTGCGTTTTGCCGCGCTGGCTGTTGAGTTTGATTTGCAGCCGCAAATCGTTCATCGAGTCGGCGTTGCGCAGCGCGTCTTCATAGGTGATCTCATTGGACTCGTAGGCATCGAACAGCGCCTGGTCAAAGGTTTGCATGCCGATGTTGCGGCTTTTCTTCATGATTTCCTTGATCTCGGCGACTTCGCCTTTGAAGATCAGGTCGGAAATCAGCGGCGAATTGAGCAGGATCTCGACCACCGCCAGACGGCCCTTGCTGTCCTGCTTGGGCAACAGGCGTTGCGATACCAGCGCCTTGAGGTTGAGCGACAGGTCCATCAGCAGTTGGGCGCGGCGCTCCTCGGGGAAGAAGTTGATGATCCGGTCCAGCGCCTGGTTGGCGCTGTTGGCATGCAGCGTGGCCAGGCACAGGTGGCCGGTCTCGGCAAAGGCCACGGCGTGCTCCATGGTCTCGCGGTCACGGATCTCGCCCATCAAAATCACATCGGGGGCCTGGCGCAGGGTGTTTTTCAAGGCCGCCTCCCAGCTGTCGGTGTCGATGCCGACTTCGCGCTGCGTCACCACGCAGTTCTTGTGCGGATGGACAAACTCGATCGGGTCCTCGATGGTGATGATGTGGCCATAGGTGGACTGGTTGCGCCAGTCCACCATGGCTGCCAGCGTGGTCGACTTGCCCGAACCGGTGGCGCCGACCAAAATGCACAGTCCGCGCTGGGTGTTGACCACGTCCTTGAGGATGAGTGGCAGACCGAGGCTGTCGATGCTGGGCAGGGTCATGGGGATGGTGCGCAACACCATGCCCACCTTGCTCTGCTGCATGAAGGCGTTGACCCGGAAACGGCCCAGCCCGGGCGGCGCAATGGCGAAGTTGCACTCTTTGGTGCGCTCGAACTCGGCCACCTGTTTGTCGCTCATGATGGAGCGCGCCAGCGCCAGCGTGTGGCCCTCGTTGAGGGGTTGCGGCGAGACCTTGGTGACCTTGCCGTCGACCTTGATGGCGGGTGGGAACTCGGCGGTGATGAACAGGTCGGAGCCGCCGCGATTGGTCATCAGCTTGAGCAGGTCGGTAATGAACGAAGTGGCTTGATCGCGTTCCATGAAATACCCCCGTTAAATTTAAATCGGATAAAAGGCGTTTCGGCGCCGGGCCGCCCCAAGCCGAAACAGCCCCCTCGGGGCTGAGGGCCGCGTCTCCAATCCTGCCTGCGCAGGATTGGACGGACTGAAGAGACAAGGCCTCTGGCCGAGTCCCGCACAGCGCCGTACACGCAGTGACAAGCGTGGGGGCATGTTAGCCTGGGAAGTTTTCTGAGATTTTGGCCTTGCTGCGGGCCTCGGCCGGGCTGATGATGTTGCGCCGCACCAGGTCGGTCAGGTTCTGGTCCAGCGTCTGCATGCCCACGCTGTTGCCGGTCTGGATGCTCGAATACATCTGCGCCACCTTGGCTTCGCGGATCAGGTTGCGGATGGCGCTGGTGCCCAGCATGATCTCGTGGGCGGCGACCCGGCCCTGGCCGTCCTTGGTCTTGCACAGGGTTTGCGAGATCACGGCCTGCAGCGACTCGCTGAGCATGGCGCGCATCATTTCCTTTTCGGCCGCCGGGAACACGTCGATGATCCGGTCGATGGTCTTGGCGGCGCTGGAGGTGTGCAGGGTGCCAAACACCAGGTGCCCGGTTTCGGCCGCGGTCATGGCCAGGCGGATGGTTTCCAGGTCGCGCATTTCACCCACCAGAATCGCGTCCGGGTCCTCGCGCAGCGCCGACCTGAGCGCGTTGGCAAAGCTTTGCGTGTGGGGCCCCACCTCGCGCTGGTTGATCAGGCATTTCTTGGAGTCGTGAACAAATTCAATCGGGTCTTCCACCGTCAGGATGTGGCCGAACTCGTTTTCATTGAGGTAGTTCACCATGGCGGCCAGCGTGGTGGATTTGCCCGAACCCGTGGGGCCGGTCACCAGCACCATGCCGCGCGGCTTGAGCGCCAGCTCGGCAAAAATCTTCGGGCAGTTGAGTTGCTCAAGCGTCAGGATTTTGCTGGGAATGTTCCGGAACACCGCGCCCGCGCCCCGGTTCTGGTTGAAGGCGTTGACCCGAAAACGCGCCAGCCCTTCAATTTCAAACGAAAAGTCGATCTCCAGAAACTCTTCATAACGCTTGCGCTGCGCATCGTTCATGATGTCGTACACCATGGCATGCACCTGCTTGTGGTCAAGCGGCTCCACGTTGATGCGTCGCACATCGCCGTGGACGCGAATCATGGGCGGCAAACCGGCCGACAGATGCAAATCCGACGCCTTGTTCTTGACGCTGAAGGCCAGCAATTGGGTGATGTCCACAGGGGTCCCTTTTGTTTGTTACGCTCGGCAATTATGACCAGGATTTCAACACAACTCAGCGCCGTGCGCGCGCGCATCCACGCGGCCTGCCGGGCCGCCGGGCGGCCCCCCGAAGCGGTGGCGCTGCTGGCCGTTTCCAAGACCTTCGGCGTTGCTGCGGTACAGGCCGCTTTCGACGCTGGCCAGACCGCTTTTGGCGAAAACTACATTCAGGAAGCCGTGGAGAAAATCACCGCCCTGCGGCATTTGCCGCTGGTGTGGCACTGCATCGGCCCGGTCCAGAGCAACAAGACCCGGCTGGTGGCCGAGCACTTTGACTGGGTGCACACGGTGGACCGCCTCAAGATGGCCCAGCGCCTGAGCGAGCAGCGCCCGGCAGGCTTGCCGCCATTGCAGGTGTGCATTCAGGTCAATGTGGATGGCGGGCCGACCAAGTCGGGTGTGGCGCCCGCAGACGCACTGGCGCTGGCGCAGGCCGTGGCCGACCTGCCGCGCCTGTGCCTGCGCGGTTTGATGTGCCTGCCGGAACCGGCCCCCGACTTCGATGCGGCGTGCCAGGTCTTCAACCGGGCCCGGCTGCTGCTGACGGATTTGACTACGCAGGGGCTCAAGCTCGACACCCTGTCGATGGGCATGAGCGCCGACCTGGAGGCGGCCATTGCCGCGGGCAGCACCCTGGTGCGGGTGGGTTCGGCCATTTTTGGCGCGCGCCACTACCCGGCTTGAGCGCTGTCCGTGGGGCGGTATGCCGCCGCGGGGGTGGGGGTCGGCTTGCCAAACAGGTAACCCTGGAAATGGTGGCAGCCCAGCGCCAGCAAGGCATCGCGCTGCGCCACGCGCTCCACCCCTTCGGCGATCACCGTCAACCCCAGGCTTTCACCGAGTGTGACGATGGCGCGGATGATGCTGAGGTTTTGCGGGTGGTCGAGCATGTCGCGCACAAACGCCTGGTCGACCTTGAGCTGGTGCAGTGGCAGGCGCCTGAGCATGGCCAGCGACGAGTAGCCGGTGCCAAAGTCGTCCAGCGACAGGCGCACGCCGATGTCACGCAGCGCATCCATCCTGGCCATCACGCCGGGCCCATCGTCGATCAGCTGGCTTTCGGTGAGTTCCAGCTCCAGCCGCGCCGCATCGGCCCCGGTTTGCAGCAGCATGGTTTGCACCCGCGCGACAAAATCGCGCTGCCGGAACTGGGCCGCGCTGACATTGACCGAAATGGTCCAGTGGCGCTGCGCCGCCTGCTGCGAAAACGCCTGCAATTGAAGACAGGCGCCGTGCAACACCCAGTTCCCCATCTCCACGATCAGGCCGGAAGACTCCGCCACCGCGATAAAGTCACCCGGCAGGATCAGGCCGCGCATCGGGTGTTGCCAGCGCAGCAGCGCTTCGAAGCCCAGCGTGTGCCCCTGGTCGTCCACCTGCGGCTGGTAAAACAGGACAAATTCTTCGTGCACCAGCGCCCAGCGCAAGTCGGCCTCCAGCGTGGTGCGGGCCACCACCTGGGCTTGCATCTCGGGGTTGAAAAAGCGCAGGGTGTTACGCCCGGCGGCCTTGGCCTGGTACATGGCCAGGTCGGCCTGTTTGAACAGTTCTTCGCGGGTTTCCGTGGGGTCATCGATCAGGGCCACGCCAATGCTGACGCTGGTGCGGCAAGTCTGCCCGCGCAACTGGTACCTTTGGCCGAGCCGGTCCAGCAGCTTGCGGGCCACCTGTTGCGCTTGCCGCGCGGCCTCGCCGGGCTCGGTGCTCAGGTTGACCAGCATCACGACAAACTCGTCACCGCCCTGGCGCGCCAGCGTGTCCTCGGCCCGAACGCATTCGCGCATGCGCTCGGCGACCTGGTGCAGCAGCTCGTCGCCAACGTCATGGCCCAGGGTGTCGTTGATGTCCTTGAAGTTGTCGATGTCCAGGAATATCAGGGCGGCGTGCTGGGGCGCGCGCGGCAGTGTGCTCAGCATCTGTTGCACCCGGTCCTGCAACAGGCGCCGATTCGGCAGGCCGGTCAAGGGGTCGTAAAACGCCAGTTGATGGATGGCTTCTTCAGCCTGCTTGCGCCGGGTCATGTCGGTTGAAATGCCGCACAGTGCGTAAATGCGGCCCGCACCGTCGCGCAGCGGCAGTTTGACCGACAAAAAGCTCTGCGTCACCTGGCCATCGAGGCTGCGGCTGACCTCTTCTTCTTCGACCCGCTCGCCGTGTTCAATCACGCGCAGATCATGGGCGCGCAGCTTGGCAACCGTGAGCTCGTCAAAAAAAGCGCTGTCGGTTTGGCCGACCACCTGGTCTGCCGGGCGCCCGAACAGTTGCGCGCCCCGGCTGTTGACATACTGGTAACGCAGCTCCCGGTCCTTGATGTAGATGAACGCATCGACGCTGTCGAGGATGGTGTTGAGCCGCTCTTCGCCGGCCCGGATGTGGGCGGTTTTTTGCACCACTTGCCGGCGCAGCCAGGTGCTCAGGGCGAGTGCCAGCGCCAGCGCGGCGACCAGGCCCGCGAGCAGCCACCACAGGGTGCGCGGCATTACCCATGCGGGTGCTGTCTGCAGCCAGCGTTTCAAGGCCAGTGCATAGGGTGAATCGGACTGCGCCTGCCAAAGTTTCAGATGGCGGTCAATGGCGGCTATCAGCACGCCATTGCGGTCCTTGGTCGTGGCGTAATAAAGCTGCGAGGGCTGGAACACCATGGCGGTCGGTTCCAGCTCAAAACGGGACGCCTGCAAATCGCCAAAAAAACGGTTGGCTGCAACGGCGTCGGCCTGGCGCTGGCGCACCAGCTCGAAACCCTGTTCAAACGAATCGGCATGGACCCAGGTGGCGGACACGGCAAAACTGGCCAGCAGATGGTCCAGAAACGGGGCCTGAACGGAGCCGGCCACGATCGCGATGCGCTTCTCCTGCAAGTCGGTGATGGTCTGGATGGGGTCGCCCTTGCGCTTGTAGAGCTGCGACCAGCTCAGCAGTGCCGGCACCTGGTGAAAATCAAAGAGCTTTGCGCGCTGCTCGTTGTAGGCCACATCGGGCAGCAGGTCAATCTCACCCCGGCCCAAGGCGTTCAGGCAGGCTTGCCATTCGCAGGGCACGGCCACCACTTGCCAGCGCTCAAGCTCGGCCATGGCCATCAGCACGTCGCCCAGAATGCCGCTGGGCTGGCCCCCTTTGCCCAAAAACAATTTGGGCGCGTTTTCATAGACACCGACCCGCACCGTGCGTGTCGGTGCGTCGACTGCCTGTGCCAGGCTGACCGGCAGGACGGCGGCCCACAGCAGCCAGGCCAGGCGCCAGCGCTTGAGGCCTGACTTCAACTTTGAGAACAGGATCATGGGCAGCCAGGCGCTAGCGGCAGGTCGCCCGATGGACGATCAGGCTTTGGTCAAATTCTTTCATGGGGTCGATCAGTGAGATAACGTGAACCCGGGTTGATGGCTTGGCATTCTCACACCAATTTTTCCTGTCTGTTGACAATGTCGTGCGTCAACCTGATGTGCACCTCCAACGCCAGGGCGGCGCGGGCGTCCTGGCGGGCGATGGCGGCGCGGAAGATGTCCTCATGTTCGCGGTGCACATCGCGCCCGCTGCTGTGCGCCGCAGTCAATCGCCAATTGATATGGCGGTAACGCTCGGCGTGCCGGTACAGAATAGACAGCAGGTACTTGCTCCAGGCAGAGTCAAACCCCGCAATCAGGGCCTCATGAAAAGCCTTGTTGCGGCGTTCCCAAAGGTCAGAGCCGCCCTCTGCCAGATCAACTTCGGT
>JALNWC010000150.1 GCA_023231075.1 Rhodoferax sp. | reverse complement strand
GTTTGCCACCTGGGACATCATCCGCAAGTACAACAAGGACTACAAGCTGATCTTCATCGGTGATGCCACCATGAGTCCCTACGAGATTTTGCAGCCCGGCGGCAGCGTGGAATACAACAACGAGGAGGCCGGCGTCGAGTGGCTGGGGCGCCTGACCAGCGCCTTCCCGCGCTTTGCCTGGATCAACCCCGAGCCGCAGGGCGTGTGGCAATACCGCCAGAGCATCAGCCTCGTGCAGCAACTCATGAGCCAGCGCATGTTTCCGCTGACCCTCAAGGGACTCGAAGACACCATGCGACTGCTGGGCAAATGAATCGTTTTCTGCTGGCGGCCTTGTTGCTCCTGGCCGTGCCTTGGGCCGTGGCCGCCGAAGCGCCGCCGACAGAAGCGGGCCGCACGCCAGCCGGGGCCGCCTTCGAAGTCAAGATCCAGGCCCCGGATGACATCAAGGACCTGCTGACACGCCACCTGGAGCTGCAGCGCTACCGCGAACTCACCGACCTCAGCGACGACGAACTGGCGCGCCTGCTGCGCCAGGCCGAAGAGGACGCGCGTCGGCTGGTGGGCACGCTGGGTTATTTTTCGCCCGTGATCGTCATGGCGCACCAGCCCGCCGAGGGCGGCCCGCCGGTGGTCACCATCACGGTCACGCCAGGCGAGGCGACCCGCATCACCCAGGTGACGATTGAGTTCACCGGCGCCATCGCCGCCGACCCCCTGACCGCCGGTCAGCGCGAGCAGATTCAGGCCAACTGGTCGCTGCCTGCCGGCAATCGTTTCACCCAGAACGCCTGGGATGCAGCCAAACAGCAGGCCTTGCGCCAGCTCACTTCGCTGCGCTTTCCCACCGGGCGCATCAGCGCCTCGCTGGCCGACATTGACCCTGAAATCGGTCAGGCGCACCTGCATATCACGCTGGACTCGGGTCCTTTGTACCGCCTGGGTGAACTGGAGATGGCGGGCTTGCAGCGATATGACCGGGCTTTGGTGCAAAACCTGGCCCGCATCACCCCAGGCAGCACCTACAGCCAGGCCGAACTGGTGGCGGCGCAACAGCGTCTGACCGACAGCGGCTACTTTGACTCGGCCTTTGTCACACTCGACACCCAGGCCGACCCGGCTGCGGCCCCGGTGCAGCTGAAACTGCGCGAAGCCCGGCTGCAAAAACTGGTGCTCGGCATCGGCGCCAGCACCGACAACGGGCCACGTCTTTCGGCCGAACATACCCATTACCAGGTACCCGGCATCGGCTGGCGTGCGGTAAGCAAATTACAGCTTCAGCGTGACGACCGCTCCATTGGCTCTGAGCTGACCTCACCGCCCGATCCATCCAACTGGCGCTGGGCGGTTTCAGGCCTCTTGCAAAACCAGTTGCTGGGCACACGGGATGTCACCAGCCAGCAATTGCGCGGCGGTCGCAAACAAAGCCATGAGCGCACCGACCGCAACCTGTACGTGCAGTACGACCGCGCCGAATCGGTGGACACCGACGCCGCGCAGCCCGTGACTGCCCAGTCCCTGAGCGCCAATTACGCCTTTGCCGTGCGCAACTACGACAGCCTGCCGTTCCCCTCCAGCGGCTGGGGCTGGGGCGCCGAGCTCGGTGGCGGCACCACCTTGGGCAGCGAACGCCAGGCCTACACCCGGCTGCTGACACGCTGGCAGGGTTTTTTGCGATTCGACCGCAGTGATGGCACCCGAGCCGGCGCCGGCCGCCTGGCCCTGCGCGCCGCCGCGGGTGCCGTCATCGCGAAGGACAGCGCCAGCCGCCTGCCCAGCACCCAGTTGTTTTTGGCCGGCGGAGACAACAGCGTGCGCGGTTATGGCTTCAATGACATCGGCGTCACGCTGGCCGACGGCAGTACCACGGCAGGGCGCTACCTGAGCACCGGCAGCGTCGAATGGCAGCGCCCGATCCGCATCAACGGCCGACTCAGCAACTGGGAAAGCACGGTGTTTGTCGATGCCGGTGCGGTGGCCAACAAACCGGCCGAGCTCGACGCCCGGGTCGGCGTGGGTGTGGGTGCGCGCTGGAATAGTCCGGTCGGACCGTTGCAGATCGACCTGGCGTATGGCGTCGATGCGCGGCGTTTTCGTTTGCACATGAACCTGGGTTTCACCTTCTGATGAACGCCTTGAGACTGAGCCTGAAACTGCTGGCGGCGACGCTGCTCACGCTGCTGGCGCTGAGCGCCGCCTTGTGGCTGTGGAGCGCCAGTGACGGCTCGCTGGCCACCCTGCTGACACAGTTGCAGCGTTTTTTGCCGACCGGGCAAACACTGGAGGCCAAAGACGTGCAGGGCTCGCTGCGCGGCGGGGGCCACATCGGCTGGTTGCGCTGGCAGCGCGGCGAGCTCAGCGTGGAAGCTCAGGACATGGGCGTGGCCTGGACACTGGCGCCCCTGTTCAACCGGCAACTGCGCCTGGGCACGCTGAGTGTGGCCACACTCAAAATTGAAGACCGACGCAGCAGCACCGACAGTGCACCGCTCACGCCCCCCACCGACTTGCGCCTGCCGCTCAAGGTGGATCTGCCGTTCCAGGTGGCCAGCCTCAGCTGGACGGGTGCCACCACGCTGCAAGCCAGCGAGCTCAGTGGCCACTACCGGTTTGACGGGCAAGCCCACACGCTGATGCAGGGCCGCGGCCGGGTCGCGTCCGGCGCCTACCAGCTCAGCGGCCAGTTGCAGGCCAGTGGCCCCATGGCATTGGCGCTGCAAGCCCAGGGCCTGGTGCAGACCACCCTGCCCTCGATCCCACAGCCCTTGACGGTCGCAGCCATGGCCCAGCTCACGGGCCAATTGGCCGGACCCGACGCGGTGCTGGCGCTGCAGGCCAGCCTCAAGCCGGTGCCCACGCTTGGCGCGCCGGAGCAGCCAGCATCGTCAACCGCCATGCAAGCCGAGGTATCGGCCCAGATTGCGCCTTGGCAAACCCAGCCCATCATCCAGGCTCAGGCCCATTGGCAAGGCCTGAATCTGGCCGCGCTGTGGCCCCAGGCGCCGCAAACCCGGCTCAGCGGCGAGGCCGGCGTGACACCGCGCGGCAGCGCATGGCAGGGCCGGCTCAAGCTGGCCAACGCGCAGCCCGGCCCATGGAACCAGCAGCGCCTGCCACTGGACCGCTTGCAGGCCGACCTGCGCTACGAGCAGGCGCAATGGGCGCTGCAATCCGTGCAGGCCCAAGGTGCTGGCGGCAGCCTCACAGGCTCAGGGAAATTTGAGGCTGGCCAGTGGCAAGGCGAAGCCAGCCTGCACAAGGTCAACCCCGGCGCCATCGACACCCGCCTGGCCAGCAGCGCCCTGAGCGGCGAGCTACAGGCCCGACAAAGCTCCAGCGGTATCGCCTTTGCGGCCCACATGGCAGACGCATCCGCGCGGGACAAGACCAGGCCACCCCCCACCAGTCTGCACACCCTGCGCCTGCAAGGCCTTCAGGTGCAAGGCGTGTGGGCGTCACCGCAATTGACCTTGAGCGCCCTGTCCATTGACGCGCAAGACGCGCACCTGGAAGGCCGCTTGAGCTACCACCTGAAGACCCAGGCCGCGCAGGGAAAACTGGCGGTCGAGTTGCCCGGCTTGCAAGGCAGCCTGGACGGCCGCCTGGCGAGCCAGGGTGGTCAAGGCAGCTTGGGCATCAAAGTGACGGATGCCAGTCTCGCAAGTCAATGGCTCACACGCTGGCCGGCGATGGCCGACGCATTGCAGGGCCTCAGCCTGCGTGGTGCGGCCCAGCTCGATGGCCGCTGGCAAGGTGGCTGGCAGCAGCAGGGCAGCAAGCTGCAAGTGACTGCCAGCCTGCGTGCACCCCAACTGGCCTGGCTTCGTCGTCCAGCCACCCAGGCGACGGTGTCCGGCGAGGGGCGGCTGCTTGGACTTGAGGTCGACCTGGCGGGTACCCTGCCCGATCTGAGCTTGCGCACCCAAGGCCGTGCCGACATCGGCGCGCGGCAAATGGGCTGGCAAGCCCGGTTCAAGGCAGGCCGCCGCGCGGCCGACCACTGGCAGGGCCACCTGGAGCAGCTTGAGCTTACGGCGCAAGACAAGGGGCAGCCCGGCCCCTGGACTCTGGAGGCCGACACGGACAAGGGCCAGGCAGTCACACTGGACTGGCTGGCCAGCCGCCTGGAAAACACCCTGAGCCTGTCGGCCGGCAGCGCCCGGCTCACCGGCCCGCAACCCGGTGCAGCTAGCGTGAACTGGCAGGCTGCGCGCTGGTCGCAGCCGCTTGCCCCAACTGCAAAGCAGGCCCGGCCCAAAGCCCAGTGGCACAGCCAGGGCCAGATCAGCCAGCTGCCGCTGGCCTGGCTCGACGCCCTGAGCGGCAAATCCATGGCCGACCTGGGCTTGCGCAGCGACCTGATGCTGGCCGGGCGCTGGGATGCCCGGCACACCGATGCGCAGCACCTGAGCGCCATGCTGGAGCGCAGTTCCGGTGACCTGCACCTGCGCGTCGATGACAGCCGCCAGGATGCCCTGCCGGCAGACCTGCGCGAAGCCCGGCTGGAAGTCAACCTGGACGCAGGTTCCCTGTCTGGCAGCCTGCGCTGGGACAGCACGCGCGCGGGCAAGGCACTGATGGCTTTCAGCACCCAGCTTCAGCCACTGGGTCATGGCTGGACCCTGGACCAGAAAGTGCCGATTGGCGGCAGCCTGCAGATCCAGCTGCCGCCCGTGGATGCCTGGTCGGTGCTGGCGCCGCCGGGATGGCGTTTGCGTGGCACCATGGATGCCGACATCACCCTCACCGGCACGCTGGAGACACCCCGGTGGGATGGCAAACTGCAGGCGCGCAACCTGGCCGTGCGCTCGGTGGTGGACGGCATCGACTTCAGCCAGGGCCGGCTCGACGCCCGGCTGCATGGGCAGCAGATCGATATTCAGGAATTCAGCTTGCAGGGTGCCCCCACCTCGGCCGGCAGCGGCGGCCAGCTGGCCCTGACCGGGTCGATATTCTGGCTACCCGGCAATTCCGAGGCCGATTTCTTGTCACGCTTATCGATGGCGCTTGAAATGCAGGCCAAAGCCCTGCGCCTGAGCACCCGTTCTGATCGGCGTGTGGTGGTTTCCGGCAAGGTGGCCACACAGCTCAGGGACGCCCGCCTGAGCCTGAGCGGCAGCCTGGCTGCCGACCAGGCCCTGATCACCTTGCCCGACGACAGTGCACCCCAACTGGGCGATGACGTGGTGGTGCGTCGGCCCGCGGCCAAGCTGCCGACAAGCGCCACCCCGGCTCAAAAAACCAGTGCAAGCAGCCGCGCCAGTGCCCCCCGTCTGGTGACTGACCTGCTGATCGAACTTGATCTGGGGCCCGACTTTCAGGTGCGTGGCCGTGGTCTGGACACCCGGTTGGCCGGCAAGCTGTCGCTGCACGCGGTCAACCAGGAGCGTCCCGGTCTGACCGGCACCGTGCGTACGGTACGCGGCACCTATCGGGCTTACGGCCAGCGCCTGGACATCGAGCGAGGCCTGGTGCGTTTTGTCGGTGCCGCAGACAACCCGATGCTCGACATTCTGGCCATTCGCCCCCAACTCAGCCAGCGCGTGGGCGTGCAGGTGAACGGCACAGCATTGTCGCCCGTGGTGCGGCTGTACGCCGAGCCCGAGCTGCCTGATGCCGAAAAACTGGCCTGGCTGGTGCTGGGGCGCTCGGCCAGTGGCCGCGGTGGCGAGGCCGCCTTGTTGCAGCAGGCGGCGCTGGCACTGCTCGGCGGCAGTCGCCAAGGGCCAAGCGCCAGCCTGACCCAGGCACTGGGGCTGGATGAACTGAGCTTCAGCAGCAGCAACGGCAGCGACACCGCCACGGGCGCCACCGTCACGATTGGCAAACGCCTCAGCAAGGATTTTTATGTCGCCTATGAAAGCGGCCTGGCAAGCACCATGGGGGGCTTCACCATTTTTTATGAGCTATCACGGCGCTTGACGCTGCGCGCCCAGACCGGCACGCAAGGCGCAGTGGACCTGGTCTGGACCCGGCGTTACGACTGAGCCCCCCAGCGCAGACTGCGCCACTGGCTTCTGAGGTATGCTTCCCATCGCGATGAGTTGCGGCAAAAAACCCTTATTCACATCACCACGCGAAAGGTTCACATGAGCATTGCATCCGAATTCAAAGAATTTGCCTTGAAAGGCAATGTGATCGATCTGGCGGTCGGTGTCATCATTGGCGCCGCCTTCGGCAAAATTGTTGATTCCATCGTCAAGGACCTCACCATGCCGCTGGTGGGCAAGGCCGTGGGCGGTCTCGATTTTTCCAACTACTTTGTGCTGCTGTCCGACCCGCCCGCCACGTTTACCGGCCCCATGACCTATGAGGCACTGACGAAAGCGGGCGTGCCGCTGTTCGCTTATGGCAACTTCATCACGGTGGCGGTGAACTTCGTGATCCTGGCGTTCATCATCTTCCTGATGATCCGCCAGATCAACCGCTTGAAGAAGGCAGCGCCACCTGCGCCAGCACCGGCCACGCCGGAAGATATTGTGCTTTTGCGGCAGATTCGCGATTCACTGTCAAAGTAAGGCACCCGCCACCGCTTGCGCTCAAACAAT
>JALNWC010000149.1 GCA_023231075.1 Rhodoferax sp. | reverse complement strand
TTTGGGCGCATTGCGTCGTTGCAAATCGCTTGTTTAGCAGAGCTAAACGGCGCGCTTTGCGCCTCGCACTGCATCCCAAATCCGGCCGTCAAAATGCACAACTTATTACTTTACGAGCCCTAATAATGCGGTGGCAACTCGTCGCGCAGGTTGCGCGGCGCTGCGGCGGCATCCGGCGGTGTTTGCTGGCTTAGCCATTGCACTTCACGCGTCAGGCGGTCGATCTGGTCCTGCTGGCGGATGATGATCTGGTCGAGCTTGTCCAGCAGGTCTTCGGCGAAGCTGGCCTTGATTTCCAGGTGCGTCAGGCGTTCTTCAATGGGCGTGGTCATGGTCTGGATGCTTTGGTGTTGACGGCTTGAATTGACCGCCGCTGCAGCGTTCGATGCCGGCCAGGTCACGGCGGGACTGTACTTGCACAAAGCCTGCGGCACTCAGCAAATGGCGCACGGCCCGGGCCTGATCGTAGCCGTGTTCCAGCAGCAGCCAGCCGCATGGTGCCAGGTGCTTTGGGGCTTCGCTGATGATCTCGCGCAGGTCGCCCAGGCCATCCGGGCCGCTGGTGAGGGCTTGCGCTGGCTCAAACTGCAGCGCTGGCAGATGCGGGTCACCTTCAGCGATGTAGGGCGGGTTGGAGACGATGCAGTCAAACCGGGCGTCAAGCTCAGGCAAGGCGGCAAACCAGGCGCCCAGGTGAAAGCCGATGTCAAGCTTCAGTCGCCGGGCATTGGCCTGGGCCACGGTCAGGGCCTCGGCGCTGAAGTCGGTGGCGTGGACGCGAAGGGTTGGTTTGCTGGCTTTGAGCGCCAGGGCGATGGCGCCGCTCCCCGTGCCCAGATCAAGCACACCTTGCTGGTCATTCAGCAGTTCCAGCGCCCAGTTCACCAGCGTTTCGGTATCAGGGCGGGGCACCAGCACACGGGCATCCACCTGCAAGTCGAGCCCAAAAAATTCCTTGTGGCCGGTTAGATAGGCCAGCGGCTCACCGGCCAGACGGCGTTGCACCAGCGACTCCAGGCTTGCGGCAAGGGCGGGGGGCAGCAGCGCATCGTCGTGTGACAGCAGCCAGCCGCGCTGACGGGCGGGCTGGTCCAGCAGGTGCAGCAGCAGCCATTGGGCGTCCAGCCGATCCAGCCCTCGGGCTTGCAGGTTGACGAGCGTTTGCCCTACGGTGGTCTGAGTCAGGTCGACAGGCTTCATGATATTTAGAATGGATTGCGGGTCAGACCGCTCGCGTAGCGACCTGCTCTGACCCCAACTGATGGAGTTCAAGTGCCGCCAGTTGCGCGGCGGCTTCATGGGCCTGCAGCGCGTTCACGACGTCGTCCAGATCACCTTCCATGATGGCAAGCAGCTTGTACAGCGTCAGGTTGATGCGGTGGTCGGTGAGACGGCCTTGGGGGAAGTTGTAGGTGCGGATGCGGTCGCTGCGGTCGCCGCTGCCGACCAGACTCTTGCGTTCGGCGGCGTCCTTGGCGGCGCGTTCGCTGCGGTCCTTTTCCTGGATGCGGGCCGTCAGCACCTTGAGGGCCTGTGCCTTGTTGCTGTGCTGGCTGCGGCCGTCCTGGCATTCGGCCACGATGCCGGTGGGCAGGTGGGTGATGCGCACCGCTGAATCGGTCTTGTTGATGTGCTGGCCACCGGCGCCGCTGGCGCGGTAGGTGTCGATGCGCAAATCCGACGGGTTGATCCGAATAGCCTCCGCCTCGTCGGGCTCGGCCAGCACCGCCACGGTGCAGGCGCTGGTGTGAATGCGGCCCTGGGTTTCGGTGACCGGCACGCGCTGCACGCGGTGGCCGCCCGACTCGAACTTGAGGGCGCCATAGACATGGTCGCCGTCAACCTTGATCACGACCTCCTTGTAGCCCCCCAGCTCGCTGGCCGACTCGCTGATGATTTCAGGCCTCCAGCCACGGCGCTCGCAATAGCGCAGGTACATGCGCGCGAGGTCGGCGGCAAACAGGGCCGACTCGTCGCCGCCGGTGCCGGCGCGAATTTCAACAAAGGCATTGCGCGCGTCATCGGGGTCCTTGGGCAGCAGCATGCGCTGCAGCTCGGTCTCAAGCTGCTGTAACTCGGCCTGGGCGTCAGTCATTTCTTCCTGTGCCAAGGCCGCCATGTCCGCGTCGTCCGTGCTGCTGGCCAGCAGTTCCGTAGCTGCGGCCAGGTCGGCCTCGCGCTGTTGGTAGCGTTGCCAGCGGCTCGCCACGGCGGCCACCTCGGTGTGTTCGCGTGACAGCAGCAGAAATTGCGCCATGTCGTTCATGATGTCGGGGCGCGACAGCAAAAATTCCAGCTCGCCCAGGCGGTCGGCATAACGGGCAAGTTGTTGGCGAAGAAAGGTTTTCATTGACGTTGCGAAGATGAGGGCTTGGAGAAGGGGAGGCCGGACACGTTTGGCATCGTGTCATTCCGGGCGCAGCGTGGTCATCGACGGTGTTCCGGATAGCCAGGTCAGCGCGCTGAGCGCCATGACGAGGCAACAGAAAGCGTCGCTAACGCGCTTTGCGCAAAAAGAATTGCTGCGCCGCTGCGCTGGCGCGCTCGCGGGTGTGGCTGTCGCCACCGCGCAGTTCTGCCATGGCGCCATGCAGCATTTTTTGTGTCAAGCCCTTGCTGAGGGCTTCCAGCACGGTGTCCACGTCTTCGCCTCGGGCCAGCAGTTTGCGGGCGCGGGCAATCTCACTGGCGCGCCATTCATCCGCCTGGGCGTTGAGTTGCTGAATCAGGGGCACGGTGCTGCGCTGCTCGATCCAGTGCAGGAAGCTTTGCACCCCGGCATCCACGATGGCTTCGGCCTGCGCCACAGCGGCTTGCCGACTGGCTTGTGCGGTTTGCACGACGCTGGCCAGGTCGTCGACGGTGTAAAGGTAGACATCTTCCAGCGCCTTGACCTCGATTTCAATGTCGCGTGGTACCGCCAGATCGACCATGAACATGGGGCGACGTCGGCGCGTCTTGAGTGCACGCTCGACCGAGCCCAGGCCGATCAGCGGCAGGGTGCTGGCGGTACAACTGATGACTGCGTCAAATTCATGCAAGCGCTCCGGCAGGTCGGCCAAGCGCATCACTTCGGCGCCAAATTTGGTCGCCAGCTCTTCGCCGCGCGACAGGGTGCGGTTGGCAATGGCAATACTTTTGGGGTTTTTGGCAGCAAAGTGGGTGGCGCAGAGGTCGATCATCTCGCCGGCCCCCACAAACAAAACTTTGACCTCACTCAAGTCCTCAAATAGCTGCCCGGCCAGGCGCACGGCGGCAGCGGCCATGCTGATGGAGTGGGCGCCGATTTCGGTCGAGGTGCGGACTTCCTTGGCCACCGCAAACGAGCGCTGAAAGAGCTGGCTCAACGTGGTGCCCAAGGCGCCAGCCGCTTCGGCGGCGCGCACCGCATCCTTGATCTGGCCCAGAATCTGCGGTTCGCCCAGAACCATTGAATCGAGTCCACTGGCGACCCGAAAGGCGTGCCGTGCTGCCAGGCCATCGTTGAGGGTGTAGGAATGGGCGCGAAGCAGGTCGGCGGGGACGCCGCCACACTGGGCCAGCCAGGCCAGGGTGGGCTCCAACAGGGCTTGCTCACCGGCGCAATAAATCTCGGTGCGGTTGCAGGTGGAGATCAGGGCGGCCTCCGGTACGCGCGTCAGGGCGTTGCGCATGGCATGCAAGGTGGGTTCGACCTGGTCAATGGCGAACGCGAACCGACCGCGCAAATCGAGCGGTGCGGTGGTGTGATTGATGCCTAAGGCCCAGACTGCCATGCTTGAATTATAAAATCAGCCGCCATGTGCTTTGACCTGTATCATTTTTTCTTTTCCCCCGGGCTTGTCTGATGGGACTTCTGGCGCTTCTGAACCATGCTGTCAATTTTGCTGCCCCCGCTTTCTGGCTGGCTTTGCTGCTGCCCTGGCTGGACCGATTCCTGACAGGGAAAAAGGCCTCGGCCATGTCACGCCCGAGGCAATTTTGGCTCATTTTCCTGGCCGGCCTGGTGGTGCTGGTGCTCGGCCTGGTGCTGTTGGGTCAGGATGGCAAGATGCTGACTTATCTGGCCCTGGTGCTCACGGCGGCCACCGGTCAATGGTTCATGCGCAGGGGCTGACCGGCGTGAACAGGTCGACACGGTCGGTGATGAGGCCATCGACGCCCAGGTCCAGCAGGCGACGGGCCGTGGCTTCGTCGTTGACGGTGTAACTCAGGGTTTTGAAGCCAGCGCTTTTGGCCTGTGTCAGGCTGACCTGATCCCACAACACGTGGTCGCAGATGATGGCGACGCAGCCCAGGCTTTGCGCGGTTTCCAGCCAGCCGGGCCAAAGCACGTCGAGTAGCAGGCCGCGCGGCAAATCGGGCTGGGCTGCCCTGGCCGCTTCCAGTGCAGGCACCTGAAACGACGTCAGCAGCGGTGGCACGCTGGCGTTTTGCCACAACCGTGCGGCGTGCCGGGCCACCACGTCGCCGGTTTGGCGTTCCAGGCCGGCGGTGGGTTTGATCTCGATGTTCAAAAAATAAGCATTGCGCAGGCAGTAGCGGGCAATGGCTTCCAGGGTGGGCAAGGGCTCGCCGGCAAAGCGGCGTGAATGCCAACTGCCGGCATCCAGCTGTGCCAGCGTACTCCAGGGGTGGCTGCCGCCGGTCACGTTGCTTTGCGCACCCAGCTTGTTGGGGGCATTGGTGGTGCGCGTCAGGCTGTCGTCGTGCAGCAAAAAGGGAATGCCGTCACTGCTCAGCTTCACATCGCACTCGAACATGCAGTAACCATGGCTGGCCCCCAGCCGAAAGGCCGCCAGGGTGTTTTCAGGGGCCAGTTGGCCCGCGCCCCGGTGGGCGATCCAGCGCGGGTAAGGCCAGGGGCGGGCTTGTACCATGGCAGGCCTTGCTCAGGCTTCGCGGCGCAGGGCCGGGAACAGGATCACATCGCGAATGCTGCTGCTGTCGGTCAGCAGCATCATCAGGCGGTCCAGGCCGACGCCACAGCCACCGGTGGGCGGCATGCCGTACTCCAGGGCGCGAATGAAGTCGTGGTCGTAATACATGGCTTCGTCGTCACCATCGTCCTTGGCGGCCACCTGGGCCTGGAAGCGGGCGGCTTGCTCCTCGGCGTCGTTCAATTCGCTGAAGCCGTTGCCAAACTCGCGCCCGGTGATGTAGAGCTCAAAGCGCTCGGTCACGCCCGGCTTGTGGTCGCTGGCGCGCGCCAGCGGCGAGATTTCCACCGGGTGTTCGCAGATGAAGGTGGGTTGCCACAGCTGCTCTTCCACGGTTTCTTCAAAGTACATGACCTGCAGGCCGGGCAGCGAACGGCTCGAGAGCTTGTTTTTGGCCTCGGTCAGGCCGAGTTTGCGCAGTGCGTTGATGAGCCAGGCGGCGTTGTCCAGCTTCAGGCCCAGGCTGGGGCTGGTGTCATCCAGCGGCTGGCCCGCTTCGGTGTACTTGCAGATGGCCTCATGAATGGTCAGGCGCTCGAAGGGCTTGGACAGATCGACCGCCCGGCCACCGTAGCTCAGGTGCAACGAGTCAACCGCCTTGTGCGCGGCATCGCGGATCAAGGCCTCGGTGAAGGTCATCAGGTCCTGGTAGTCCCAGTACGCCGCATAGAACTCCATCATGGTGAACTCGGGGTTGTGGCGCACGCTGATGCCTTCGTTGCGGAAGCTGCGGTTGATCTCGAACACGCGCTCGAAGCCGCCCACGATCAGACGCTTGAGGTAAAGCTCGGGCGCAATGCGCAAAAACATCTGCTGGTCCAGCGCATTGTGGTGCGTGGTGAAGGGTTTGGCGTTGGCGCCCCCGGGAATAGGGTGCAGCATGGGGGTTTCGACTTCGAGGAAGTTGTGCGCCACCATGAACTCGCGAATACCCGACACGGCCTTGCTGCGCGCCGTGAAGCGTTTGCGGGTGTCTTCGTCGGTCATCAGGTCCACATAACGCTGGCGGTATTTGATCTCCTGGTCGGCCATGCCGTGAAACTTGTCGGGCATCGGGCGCAGGCTTTTGGTCAGCAGGCGGATGCTGCTGGCGTGAATCGAGAGCTCGCCGGTCCTGGTCTTGAAGACCAGGCCTTCGGCAGCCACGATGTCGCCCAGGTCCCAGTGCTTGAAGTCGGCGTAGACCTCGGCGCCCACGTCTTCGCCCTTGATATAGATCTGGATGCGCCCGGTGCTGTCTTGCAGCGTGGCAAAGCTGGCCTTGCCCATGACACGTTTGAGCATCATGCGTCCGGCTACTTTGGCCGGGGCGCCTTGTTCAATCAAACCCTCGGGTGTTTGCCCCGCGTGCGCGGCAAACAGGTCGGCGGCGTGGTCGGCGGGTTTGAAGTCGTTCGGGAAGGCAACGCCCTTGCCCTCAAGCTGCGCCTGGCGCATGGCTTTCAGCTTTTCTCGCCGCTCCAGGATCAACTGGTTTTCATCCTGCAGGACGGGGGGGGGCGAAGGCGCGGTGGTGTGGTCAGACATGTGGGTCATTCATAAAAGCTGCATTCACGCCATCAAGCGGGCAGCAAAACAAAGGCGGTTTTGACAGAGCCCATGATTTTAAGAGCTAGCGCGCCTGTCGTTATCATTGC
>JALNWC010000148.1 GCA_023231075.1 Rhodoferax sp. | reverse complement strand
GACCTTTGGCCCGTTCCTGCTGGGCAACCCGGCGGTGAAAGCGGTGTTCATGCAGCACCATGCCGATCTGCTCGATGTGGCGTTCTGGCAGAGCCATCAGGAGCGGATCCAGGCGGGTTACGTCTATGACGTGTTTCCGTACGACCAGGACAAGCGGTTTCAGCCTGAGCGCGACCATGCGCAGGCTCGGGAATCCATTTGATTTTTCCCATTTTTTTCCAAGGAGTTTGACATGACTGATGCAATCGTGATCGTGGGCGCAGCCCGCACCCCCATGGGTTCTTTTCAAGGTGACTTTGCGTCGCTGGCGGCGCACGACCTGGGCGGCGTGGCCATCCGGGCCGCCGTCCAGCGTGCCGGCGTCAACCCGGAGCTGGTCAACGAGGTGCTGTTTGGCAACTGCCTGATGGCCGGCCAAGGCCAGGCGCCGGCGCGGCAAGCGGCGCTCAAAGGCGGCTTGCCGCTCTCTGCCGGGGCCGTGACGCTGTCCAAAATGTGCGGCTCGGCCATGCGCGCCGCCATGTTTGCCAACGACATGCTGGCCGCTGGCAGTGCCGACGTGCTGGTGGCTGGCGGCATGGAGAGCATGACCAACGCGCCCTACCTGCTACCCAAGGCGCGCGGCGGTTACCGCATCGGGCACGACCGCATTTTTGACCACATGATGCTTGACGGCCTCGAAGACGCCTACGAGCCCGGCCGCTCGATGGGTACCTTTGGCGAAGACTGCGCCGCCAAATACGGCTTTACCCGTGAACAGCAAGACGCTTTTGCCACCACCAGCGTGCAGCGCGCCCAGGCGGCGACAACATCGGGCGCCTTTGCCGCCGAGATTGCACCGGTCACGGTCAAGACCCGCGCCGGGGAGGTGCTCGTGTCGATTGACGAAGGTCCGGGCAAGGTCAAGCTCGACAAGATCAGCACGCTCAAACCCGCGTTCAAGAAAGACGGCACCATCACCGCCGCCAGCAGTTCCAGCATCAACGACGGTGCCGCTGCGCTGGTCATGATGCGCGCCTCCACCGCCAGCCAGTTGGGACTCAAGCCGCTGGCGCGCGTGGTGGCCCACGCGGTGCACGCGCAGGAGCCCAACTGGTTTGCCACGGCGCCGATCGGCTCGGTCAACAAGGTGCTGGCCAAGGCGGGCTGGGGCGTGAAAGACGTCGACCTGTGGGAAGTGAACGAGGCCTTTGCCGTGGTGCCGATGGCGCTGATGCACGAGCTGAACCTGAGCCAGACAATAGTCAATGTGAATGGCGGCGCCTGCGCCCTGGGCCATCCGATTGGCTGCAGCGGAGCCCGCATCATGGTGACGCTGATGTACGCGCTGCAGGCCCGTGGTCTCAAGAAAGGCGTGGCCAGCCTGTGCATCGGCGGCGGTGAAGCCACCGCCGTGGCGCTGGAAATGCTCTGAACGAAAGAAAAAACCATGTTGCTGACCCAGGACCAGGAAATGATCCGCGACGCGGTGCGCGACTTTGCCCAGGCCGAGTTGTGGCCGAATGCGGCCAGGTGGGACAAGGAACACCACTTCCCCAAGGCGGCGCACCAGGGACTGGCGGCGCTGGGCGCTTACGGCATTTGCGTGCCTGAAGAATTGGGCGGCGCGGGCCTGGACTACCTGACGCTGGCGCTGGTGCTCGAAGAAATTGCGGCCGGCGACGGCGGCACCAGCACCGTGATCAGCGTGACCAATTGCCCGGTCAACGCCATCCTGATGCGTTACGGCAACCCACAGCAGAAAAAGCAGTGGCTGACGCCGCTGGCAAGAGGGGAAATGCTGGGCGCCTTTTGCCTGACCGAGCCGCATGTGGGCTCGGACGCCTCCAGCCTGCGCACCACCGCGGTGAAAGACGGTGACGGCTACGTGATCAACGGCGTCAAGCAATTCATCACCAGCGGCAAGAACGGTGACGTGGCCATTGTCATTGCGGTCACCGACAAGGGCGCGGGCAAAAAGGGCATGAGCGCCTTTTTGGTGCCGACCCACGCGCCGGGCTACCACGTGGCACGGGTCGAGGACAAGCTGGGCCAGCATTCCAGCGACACCGCGCAAATCAACTTTGACAACTGCCGGATTTCCGCCGACAAGCTGATCGGCTCCGAGGGCCAGGGTTACGGCATCGCCTTGGGCGGCCTGGAGGGCGGCCGCATTGGCATTGCCGCGCAGAGCGTGGGCATGGCGCGCAGCGCCTTCGAGTTTGCCGTGCAATACGCCAAAGAGCGCCAGAGCTTCGGCACCGCCATCTTCAACCACCAGGCGGTGGGCTTCCGGCTGGCCGAGTGCGCCACCCAGCTGGAGGCGGCGCGGCAACTGATCTGGCACGCGGCGTCTTTGCGCGACGCCGGCAAACCCTGCCTGAAAGAAGCCGCCATGGCCAAGCTCTTTGCCAGCGAAATGGCGGAAAAAGTGTGCAGCGTCGCCATCCAGACGCTGGGCGGCTACGGTGTGGTGAACGACTTCCCCGTCGAGCGCATCTACCGCGACGTGCGCGTCTGCCAGATCTACGAAGGCACCTCTGACGTGCAGAAAATCATCATTCAGAGAAATCTCTAACTTTCATGGCGACCATGCCACCCCGACGCATGAAAGAAGGCTGTCATTGCGGACTTGATCCGCAATCCATGGCTCCGAATTCATGGATGCCGGATCGAGTCCGGCATGACATGCGTGTTCTTTCACGTTAAGCCAGCGCTGTCGGCGTCCACCGGCCGAATGCTGGCGAGCCTGGAACGTTTGTTGCATGGGTGTGTTATCGAACAAACAGCTTGCCATGTTGCAGCTTATGCTCGCCCATCTGGCTGTGGTCCATTCCATGAGCCCCCATTCATTCAAACCCGGATTCCACCAGCATGAACATCAACGACGCACCGGGATACACCCTGCATCAGCCACCTGATGCCAGACTGCGCATGCGCGTCGGCTTCGAGATGGAGTACGACTGCCCCGGCCCGACGCCGATGCTGTTGTCGCTCAATATCCACCATTCGCGGGCAAGCGATCTGGTGCGTCCGGACATTCTGGTGACCAGCCCGGCGGTGCCGATCAGCGCGTACCGGGACCTGTTTGGCAACTGGTGCAGCCGCATCGTCGCGCCCAAGGGCAGACTGGTGTTGCGCACCGAGGCACTGGTCAATGACAGCGGTCTGCCCGATGTGGTGGCGCCCTGGGTCGAGCAGACGCCGGTCGAATACCTGCCCGAATCGGTGCTGGTTTTTTTGTTGGGCAGCCGCTACTGCGAGACCGACCTGTTATCCAATATCGCCTGGCAACAGTTTGGTGCCGGCCCCACCGGCTGGGCACGGGTGCAGGCAATCTGCGATTTTGTGCATCAGCGCATTGAATTTGGCTACCACCATGCCCGGCGCACGCGCACGGCCTGGGAGGCCTTCAACGAAGGGCAGGGCGTGTGCCGCGATTACGCCCACCTGGCGATTGCCCTGTGCCGCTGCATGAACATCCCGGCGCGCTACTGCACCGGCTACCTGGGTGACATCCGCATCCCGCCGATTCCCGGCCCGATGGATTTTGCCGGCTGGTTTGAAGCGTTCCTGGGCGACCGCTGGTACACCTTCGATGCGCGCAACAACACGCCGCGCATTGGCCGCGTGCTGATGGCCCGTGGCCGCGACGCCTGCGACGTGGCGCTGACCAGCAGCTTCGGGCCCAACACGCTGCAGCGTTTCACGGTCTGGGCCGATGAAGTGGCCATGGGTTGAAGGGTGAATGGGTAGTCAAATCGCCAAGGCCTTCAGCAAAGCATCCCGCGCATCCAGGTAGTAATGAATGGTGATCTTGGCCGCCAAATCATCTGGCAGGTCGTTCACTTGTCGTCGGCTGCTGATGGGCATCAGGATGCTGGCGGCGCCCTTTTCGATGGCAGTTTCAACCACCGCCACGGGATTAAAAATGGTTTCAAGTGACCCACCCAGGTTCAAACCACCTGAAACAGCCAAACCTCCCTTGATGCTTTTTTGCAGCAATGACGAACACAGCGCCAGAAGCACGCCAACGCCGACCGACGAGCCGCTCTTGGCGCTGTCAAAAGCGCGCAGTTGCACTGAGAACTCATGCTGGCGTGGCTCTCGGTCGCCAACCAGCTCCTTGGCCTTCGCATAAAGGTTCTGCTCGGCGCAGCGCACGCTTTCCCGGAATGGCGGCGGAGTCGGCTGGTTCAGAATCCTGACACCGCTGCCGGGGCCTTCGGTGATGTCCACCTGATACAGGCCAGGATTTTCGTCGCCACCGCCCGCCGAAATCACCCAGACCTGCCCTGGCGGCAGTGGGTCACTGGAAATGCTGTTCTCGCTGTAAAGCTCGGGTGTGGCGACAAACTTTTCGACACCGTCTTCGCCCATCGAGTAGCTGAACTGGGTGTTGCGAAACTCGGCAGAGCCAATGCGTTTTTGCTGTTCCTTGACGCGCCGGCGGCACTCCAGCGCCAGGCGCAGCGCCCACTCCGCCACATCGTCGGAAACCGGAATCTCGGGGTTCGGCGACACCAGCTTGATGAGTCCGCTAACCGTCTTCTGCACACCCGTCGTATCGCGCCCGCTCAGGGCGCCACCCAGGTGAATGCGTCCCTGGAAAATGTTCTGCCGGCTTTGGCGTCGCAATTGGTTCCAGCACTCAGACAAGAAATCACTCACCAAACCAAAATGGTTGGTCAACAGGTCGCGGCTTACTTTGGGCAAATCCCACCCAGGCAGGTAGGCGTGAATGCGGTCCATGAACGCCGTGTCGTCACGCATTTCGGGCGGCAGCGGGCCAAAAAGATGGCCCACCCGCTGCTGGTGCTGCACATCCACGTCAAAGTTGCCGACCATGACCACGCCACCATCGGCGCGAATACTTTCCTTGCCACGGCTGAACTCGCCAGACTCCATGTAGCCTTTCATGATGTTCACGCCGTCCTTCTGGTCGAAAGACACCCCCGAAATTTCATCAAAACAAACCACGTCGTACTGGCACACCAGCCCGCGCTGACCACTGGCATTGTTGACAAACATGCGCGCCACCGTCGCCTTGCCACCCGAGATCAGGTGCGCATAGGGCGAAACCTGCTGAAACAGATGGCTCTTGCCGGTGCCCCGTGGCCCCAACTCCACCAGGTTGTAGTTGCGCTCAACAAAGGGCACCATGCGCAGCAGCATCATGTCGCGGGCACGCGGTGAGAGTTGCTCTGGCTCCATGCCAATGCTGCGGATCAGAAAGTCTTTCCATTCCTCGGTGGCAAATGCCTCGCGCCCCTGATACAGCGCTGGCAACACCTCGCGCTTGGAGAGTTGAATCTCGCGCATGGACTCAATGCCAAACGGGCGGCCATTCTTTTCCTGGGCGATGGTCGGGTCATAGGCGAGTTCCACCTCGGCATAAAAGCCGCCCGTGAGCATGCGCTCATGGCCGTGGACCATCGCTTCGCTGATGCGCACGTCCTTGAGTTGCAGGCTCGGCAAGGTGGCCAAAAACGAATCCGATGCAGCGTCAAGGCGGGCCGTGATGATGTCGATCAGCTTCACATGGCCTTTTTCCTTGGCGCGCGCCTTGAACAACTCGTGTTCACCCGCGCGGATCGTCTTTTCGCCAAGCTGGCGCTCGACAATCTTCAGCCCTTCTGCGATTTCGTCGTCGTCCACCGAAGCGCAATAGCGCCCCAGCAAAAACTCGGCCACATACGTTGGAATGGGATATTGGCCCTTGAACTTGCGCACCAGGTCCTTGCGCACCACATAGCCTTCAAAGGCTTTGGTGGCAATCGTATCGACGGGGTCCAGTGCTTGACTCATAAGCTCATTGTCCCAATGTAGTGGTCAGGCAATGGATCACCTGCCCGGAAGATTCCAGCAAAACAATCTCGGCCTGCTTGCCAATGTCGGCATCGTTTTCCAAAAAGATCGTTACCCGGCCGTCGGCCGTGGTGTCGCGCGCCTGCTTGTCCGCCAATAGCGATGTCCCCGGGTCTGTCTGGCTGGTGCGCACATCCACACGCACGCCTGCACTTGGCCCTGCCACCAGCACCCGGCATTTGGCACCGGTCCATTTGGCTTCCAGCAAGCGCGCCGCGCCAGCACCTGGCTGGGCCGACTTGATGCGCAGCACCGGGGTCACCATTTCTTGCAGCGACACGCCGCCATGCGAATACTCAATGCCGGCGCGGTAGCTGCCCGCGCCGGGCGGGCTGGCCATCATCACACCGGGATTCCAATGCCATTTAAACACCTGTGCATCGGTTTGCGCGCCAGCTTTCAGGGCCGCGCATCGGCTCCAGCGGGTCTCGGTCAAAAAGGCCTTCAGCTCCACCTTGGGCAAGCCACCAGGCATCAGCAGCCAGCCGTGGTCTGTTACCACCACAAGCTCGGACCAGCCCGCATTGAGCAGCGCCGTGATCCGGCTGACCATATCGCGCACTTCGGTGTCAACGCTGCGCGCCAGCTTCCAGCCCTCGGTGTGCCCACGTTTGTCCAGCGCACCGGCTTCGGTCCAGGCCGATCCGGCCGGGTCGCCGGTTTCGTCGGCACCCAGAAACTGCCAGCTGCGCTCTTTGAGTGCCGTTACAAAACGATCTTGCGTCAAGAGTTGCTCTGAGGCAATCAGCCGGGTGGCAAACTCGTCACCGCCAGCACCGCCAG
>JALNWC010000147.1 GCA_023231075.1 Rhodoferax sp. | reverse complement strand
GGCCTTGATCTGCTCGCGGCTGGTTTCCTTGGGCGGGGGGAAAAAGTCCTTGATGACCTTGAACACGTAGGGAAAACTGGGCAGGTCGAACACCAGCATGACCATGCCCTTGATGCCCGGCGCGATGCGGAACTGGTCGGTGGAGTGGCGCAGGTGGTAGAGGAAGTCACGGTAAAACAGGGTCTTGCCCTGCTTGGCCAGACCCAGCGCGTTGTAGAGTTCATTGCGCGGCTTGCGCGGCATCATGCTGCGCAAAAACTGCACGTAGGCGCTCGGAATTTCCATGTCCACCATGAAGTAAGCGCGGGCAAAACTGAACAGCCTGTGCAGGTCGTCCTCGCCGTACAGCACCGCATCGATGGCCAGTTTTTCTTCCCCCTTGACATACAGAATCGGCAGGGCAAAAGCAAACTCGGTGAAGCCGTTGATCAACCGGCCCACGATGTAGGCGCCCTTGTTGCGAAAAAACAGGCCGGTCAGCACCTGGATCTGAAAATTGGCGCGCAGGGTGGCGTCGCCCAGCAGGCGGGTCATCACCTCGGCCACCCGGCTCACGTCACACGGCAGGTCTGCAAAGTGGCGCCGCAGGTCAAAGTCGCGCACCATCTGCAGCAGCGCCTCGCGCATGTCGCGGGTGGCAGGGTAATAGGCTCGGTAGGTCGGGCGCGACTCGGGCTCGCTGTTTTCGATGTACTCGGTGCTGACTGCCGGGCGAATGAAGATGAAATCATTCTGGAAGTAGCTGCGGTGCAGTATCTTGGTCGTCACCGAGTTGAAAAAAGTCTCTGCCAGTTCGGGCTGATGGTGATTGACCAGCAAGCCGATGTAGTGCAGCTTGACCTGATGCCAGATCGCCATGGGCTGCTCACCCGCCTTGAACTCGCGCTCCAGCCGCATCGAGCACTCGCGCACGCGCAAATCATAAAACTCGATGCGCTCGCGCTGCGCCCGCTGCTGGCCATGCCAGTCCGCGGTCTCGAAGCGGTGCTTGGCGCGCGCCGACTCGGTCCGGAACAGCCGGTAGTGCCGGTTGAAGCCGTCCATCATGGCCTTGGCGATGTCGTAGGCCAGCGTGGAATCGAGACGGGTGGGGAACATATTTTTATTTTTGCAGCGCCGGACGGGGATAACGTTTGAAGGCATTGCGGAAAACATTCACCACTTCGTTTGGCCCCTGCATGCTGACAGCCAGGTCTTTCACCAGCCCGTCCTTGAGGCCATAACACCAGCCGTGCACCGCCACTTTCTGGCCGCGCGCCCAGGCATCCTGCAGCACATTGCTCAGGGCCACGTTGCCCACCTGCTCGATCACATTCATTTCGCACAGGGTGTCTTCCTGTTCGGCGACCGTCAAATGGTCGAGCCGGCGCCGGTGACGCAGCTTGACATCGTGCACATGACGCAGCCAGTTGTCAGCCAAACCCACGCGGGTGCCGCGCAGGGCGGCCAGCACGCCGCCGCAGCCATAGTGCCCCACCACCATGATGTGCTCGACCTTGAGATGGTCCACGGCAAACTGGATCACCGACAAGGCGTTCAGGTCCGAGTGCACCACCACATTGGCGATATTGCGGTGCACAAACACTTCGCCCGGGTCGAGCCCGGTGATTTCGTTGGCCGGCACGCGGCTGTCGGCACAGCCGATCCAGAGGTATTTGGGCGACTGCAGCAGTGCCAATTGACTGAAGAAACCGGGGCGTTGCGCTTCCATGCGCGCCGCCCAGACGCGGTTGTTGTCGAGCAGGTGTTGTAGCGATGAGATCATGCGCCAATGTTAGCGGCAGTCCTGTCGCTTCAGCAGGTTTCGGAAAACAGTTCGCGTCCAATCAGCATGCGCCGGATCTCCGAGGTGCCGGCGCCAATCTCGTACAACTTGGCGTCGCGCCACAGGCGGCCCAGCGGGTATTCGTTGATGTAGCCGTTGCCACCAAAAATCTGCACGCCCTCGCCGGCCATCCAGGTGGCTTTTTCGGCGGTCCATAAAATCACCGAGGCGCAGTCCTTGCGCACCTGGCGCACATGGTCCGCACCCAGCAGGTCCAGATTCTTGGCCACGGTGTAGGCAAAACTGCGCGCGGCCTGCAGCACGGTGTACATGTCGGCCACCTTGCCCTGGATCAGCTGGAATTCGCCGATGCTCTGGCCGAACTGCTTGCGGTCGTGGATGTAGGGAATCACGTTGTCCATGACGCTTTGCATTAGCCCCAACGGCCCGCCGGTGAGCACGGCGCGCTCGTAGTCGAGGCCGCTCATCAGCACCTTGGCGCCCATGTTGAGGCCGCCCAGAATATTGGCTTCGGGCACTTCCACGTTGTTGAACACCAGTTCACCGGTGTGGCTGCCGCGCATGCCGAGCTTGTCGAGCTTTTGCGCGATGCTGAAACCGGGCATGCCTTTTTCGACCAGAAAAGCCGTGACACCGCGCGCACCGAGTTCGGGCTCGCTTTTGGCATAGACCACCAGAGTGTCGGCATCGGGCCCGTTGGTGATCCACATCTTGCTGCCATTGAGCAGGTAGTAACCGCCCTTATCTTCAGCCTTGAGTTTCATCGACAGCACGTCGCTGCCGGCGCCCGGCTCGCTCATGGCGAGTGCGCCCACATGCGCACCGCTGATCAGTTTGGGCAGGTATTTTTGACGTTGTTCAGGCGTGCCGTTGCGCCGGATCTGGTTCACGCACAGGTTGCTGTGCGCGCCGTAGCTCAGGCCCACCGAGGCACTGGCGCGGCTGATTTCTTCCATGGCGATCATGTGCGCCAGGTAGCCCATGTTGGCGCCGCCATACTCTTCGCCGACGGTGATGCCGAGCACGCCCAGGCTGCCCATCTTTTCCCACAGGTCCATGGGGAACTGGTCGCTGCGGTCGATCTCGGCCGCACGCGGGGCGATCTCGGTCTGGGCAAAGTCGCGCACGGCGTTGCGCAGCGCGTCAATGTCTTCGCCGAGTTGAAAGTTGAGTCCGGGCAGGTTGTTCATGAGCTTGGTCTCCTGGTGTGTTTAAAAATGAAAGGTCAATAGGTTTTGGGGACGGCCATCAGGGTTTGCTGCAACACGGCGCAAGCGGTCTCGCGGCCATCATCGGCCACATGCAGCACCTCGGCGCTGGCCACGATCACGCGTTTCCCGGCCTTGACGACGCGCCCGGTGGCCAGTAACTTTCCGCCCTGGCAGGACGCCAGAAAGTTGATCTTGTATTCCACCGTGACCACTTCCATGCCCGCCGGGGCCTGGGTCAGGCCGGCATAACCGGCCGCAATGTCGGCCAGCGCGCCCATGGCGCCGCCGTGAAAACCCGCCTGCTGCTGCGTGACCTTGTCCGAATACGGCAAGCTCAGCACGCACAGCCCGGGCTCGACACGCTCGACTTGCGCCCCCCAGTGGCGCATCAGGCCCTGGCGCTCGAAACTGGTCTGCACCCGCTGCAGCGGCAAATCGGTGGGGGTCATGGCTTGGCTTTCCTGGACTGGGTTTTGGCGAGCAAGGCCCGGGCCTCGCGCTGGTGCACCTTGAGTTCGTCGAGGTTGGCCTGCAGGTCGGTCATCTGGGCTTCAAGCTGTTGCTGGTGCTGGGCCAGCACCAGCAAGAATTTTTCCAGCTGCGCGGCGGTATCGCGCGGGCTGTCGTACATGTCGATCAGCTCCTTGGCCTCGACCAGGCTGAACCCCAGGCGCTTGGCACGCAAGGTGAGCTTGAGCCGCGTGCGGTCGCGGCTGCTGTAAGTGCGGCTGCGACCGGCCGGGCCGGTGCGCTCGGGCTGCAAGAGCCCCATGTCCTCGTAAAAACGCATGGCGCGGGTGGTCAGGTCGAACTCCCTGGCCAGGTCGCTGATGCTGTAGGTGGATGCCATTGCTGTGGACTGCGCTATGTTGACGTTAACGTAAACGTCAATTATGAAGCAAATCCGCAAGCCATCGGCGTCCCGCGCTTCAAGCGCCCACCCGATCGCCTCAGGACCAGCGCGGCGCAGCCTCGTTTTTAAGTTGCTGACGCAGCGCGGCATAGTTGGGCACCACCGACTGCACGGTGTCCCAGAAGCGCGGGCTGTGGTTCATTTCGCGCAGGTGGCTGAGCTCGTGCGCCACCACGTAATCGACCACCGACATGCTGAAGTGGATCAGCCGCCAGTTCAGCCGGATCGAGCCGTCCGACTTGGCACTGCCCCAGCGGGTGCCGGCATTGCTGAGCGCCAGCTTCTTCCACTGCACCGCCAGGAGCGGCGCAAAGTGGTCCAGCCGCTGCAGGAACAGCTGCCGCGCCTGGCGCATCAGCCAGGCTTGCACCACGTCGCGAATTTGATCCGGGCTGGCGTGGCGCGGCAAACTCAGGCGCAGCACCCTGGGCAGCTGAGCGTCAGGCAAGTCAGTAGGGGCCGCGTCAGGCGCGCGTGACTCATCCTCCAGCAGCTCGGCGCCGGCGCCGTCAAAGCCATGCGCCGGGTCCAGCCTGAGTTGAACGGTTTGCCCAAGGTAAGGGAAGACGGCGCCATCGCGCCAGTCGATCGTGTGCTGGGCCAGCCGCGCATGGCGCTCGCGGCTCTCCTGGAGTTTGCGCAGGATCCAGGCCGATTTTTCCTGCAGCGCGGCATCCACCTCGTACAGCGGCACCCACTTGGGCGCGCGCACGGCCAGCCCGTGCGGCCCGACGCTGAAGCCGATGCTGCGCCGCTGGCCGCGCTTGAATTCATAGGCCACCAGCGCATGACCCAGGCGCACCTCGCGACTGGCGTGGGGGTGGCGAAAATGCACGACCGGCCCCGTCGGCGCGGCCGCTGGAACGGCCGGGGGCTTGGGTTGGGCCCGGGTCTTTGGTGCCTGCGGCTCAGGCAGCAGGGCCGGATTGGACTCAAACAGATCGCGCGTGAAGCGCAGCAGCGGGTGCATGGTTGACGCAGCGCCTAGACCGATGGATAGGCCTCGGGGTCGATGCGGCGCATCTCGGCCTCGATCCAGGTCTCGGCCTCGCGCATCAAGCCCTTGGGGTCACGCCCCGCGCTGGCCAGGCCCGGTCCGATGGACACCGTGACCACCCCCGGGTGCTTGATGAAGCCCCGGCGCGGCCAGCAGCGTGCCGTGGCCACCGCAATCGGAATCACCGGCGCCCCCGACTGCACCGCGAGCCGCGTCCCAGCGGTCTGGTAGCTGCCTTTTTGGCCGCGCGGCATGCGCGTGCCTTCCGGAAACATGATGACCCAGGTGCCTTTGGAAAGCAGGCGGCAGCCCTGCTCGATGACGTGCTTCATGGCCTCGCTGCGCGACTCGCGGTCGATATGAATCATGTCCAGGCGCGCCATCGACCAGCCGAAAAATGGCACTTTGAGCAACTCGCGCTTGAACACAAACGCCAGCGGATGCGGCATCAGCGTGGGCAGCAGCAGGGTTTCCAGCGCCGACTGGTGTTTGGACAGCAGCACCGCCGCACTGCTTTTGCCGATCGGCAAATGTTCATACCCCAGCACCTGGAAGCGCACCCCCAAAATCACCCGGGTGCCCCACATCACCACACGGAACCAGTTGACGGCGGTCCACCAGGCGGCGCGGCGCGAGAACAGGGACACCAGCAGCACGGCAAGCGTCCAGGGAACCACCGTGACCACCATCCAGGCCATGTGCAGGATTGACCGCATCAGTGCCAGCATGGTGTCAGCCCCGTTCCTCTTCGCGCGCCAGCAGAAAATCGACGAAAGCGGCCAGGTCCTCGTGCACCCGGGTATCCACCGGAAATGTTTCGGGCAGCTTGCGGCCCTTGTAAACGGCGCCTTTGCCCGTCAGGACCAGATGCGGCTCACAGCCTACCGCGACACCCGCGATCACGTCACGGGCGGAGTCGCCAACCATCGGCACATTCTTGAGATCAAACCCGTAACGACCCTCAATTTGTTCCAACAGCCCGGTGGCGGGCTTGCGGCAATGGCAGCCTTCAACGGGCGTATGGGGGCAGTAAAACACCGCATCGATGCGCCCGCCCACAGCCGCCAGCATCTGGTGCATCTTGGCATGAATGGCATTCAGGTCAGACACCTCGAACAGCCCGCGCCCGAGTCCCGACTGGTTGCTGGCCACCACCGTGTGCCAGCCGGCCTGGTTGAGCCGGGCAATGGCTTCGAGCGCGCCCGGCAGCGGCGTCCATTCGTCGGCCGTCTTGATGAAATCGTCACTGTCTTGGTTGATGGTGCCGTCGCGGTCCAGAATCACCAGTTTGATCGGGGTCATGGTTTGCCTTTGTCAAGCTTGCAGCAGGTCACGCCGCCAGGCGCGACAAATCGGCCACCTGGTTCATCGCCAGGTGCAGGGTCTTGAGCAGGCCCAGGCGATTCAAGCGCAAATCTAGCGCCTCGGCGTTGACCATCACGCCGTCAAAAAATGCATCCACCGGCACGCGCAAGGCCGCCAGGGTTTGCAGCGCGGCGGCATAGTCACCGGCATCGAGCTGTGCCTGGGCGCGTGGCGCGATGTCCTGCATGGCCGCGTACAGCGCTTTTTCCGCATCCTCTTGCAGCAGCAGTTCGCTGACATGGGCGTCGACTGCGGCCGTGGTGTCGGCTTTTTTCAGAATGTTGCCGATGCGCTTGTTGGCCGCCGCCAGCGCCGGCGCCTCGGCCAGCGCGGTAAAGGCGCGCACCGCCGCCAGACGCCG
>JALNWC010000146.1 GCA_023231075.1 Rhodoferax sp. | reverse complement strand
TCATCGCATCATTTGCAGGGGTGTCGGCATGCTTCTTGACTGTTCAGCCCCTCCTTAGAAAGATGCTTCCGTGATTTCCGAACCTGAATTCAATGCCCTGAACGCCCAGGGTTTCAACCGCATTCCGGTCGTGGCGCAAGCCTTTGCCGACCTCGAAACGCCGCTCTCGCTCTACCTCAAGCTGGCCGACAGCGCGCCTTTCAGCTTTTTGCTGGAATCGGTGGTGGGCGGCGAGCGTTTTGGTCGTTACAGCTTCATCGGCCTGCCCGCGCGCACCCTCCTTCGCGCCAGTGGCTTTGGCGAGGCGGCGCGCACCGAGGTGGTGACCGACGGCGTGGTGGTGGAAACCAGCCAGGCCAACCCGCTCGACTTCATTGCCGATTACCAAAAGCGCTTCAAGGTCGCGCTGCAGCCCGGCATGCCGCGCTTTTGTGGTGGCCTGGCCGGCTACTTTGGCTACGATGCCGTGCGCTACATCGAAAAAAAGCTGCAGGCCTCCTGCCCGCCTGACACGCTCGCTTGCCCCGACATTTTGCTGCTGCAGTGCGAGGAACTCGCCGTCATCGACAACCTGTCAGGCAAGCTGTACCTGATGGTCTATGCCGACCCGGGCCAGCCGCAGGCCTACCCGCGTGCCACCGCGCGCCTGGCGCAGCTCAAGAAGCTGCTTGACCAGCCGGTGCACGCGCCGCAGGTGCTGGCCAGTGCGGGCCAACCCGCAGTGCGCGACTTCGCCAAGGCCGATTACATCGCTGCCGTGGAACGCGCCAAGGCGCTGATTGCCGGTGGCGACTTCATGCAGGTGCAGGTGGGCCAGCGCATCAGGAAGCCCTACACCCAGTCGCCGCTGAGCCTGTACCGGGCGCTGCGCTCGCTCAACCCCAGCCCCTACATGTATTACTACAACTTCAGCGGCGCCACGGCCGATGGCGCCGACTTTCATGTGGTGGGGGCATCACCAGAAATCCTGGTGCGCCAGGAGCAGGTGCTGCAGGACGGTCAGCCTGTGCAGAAAATCACCATCCGGCCGCTGGCCGGCACGCGCCCGCGCGGTGCCACGCCCGAAGCAGACAAGGCGGCCGAGGTCGAGCTCATCAACGACCCCAAGGAGCGCGCCGAACACGTGATGCTGATCGACCTGGCGCGCAACGACATCGGCCGCATTGCCAAAATTGGCAGTGTCCAGGTCACCGATGCCTTTTGTGTCGAGCGCTACAGCCATGTGATGCACATCGTCAGCAACGTCGAAGGCACCTTGCTGCCCGGCATGACCAGCATGGACGTGCTCAAGGCGACGTTCCCGGCCGGCACGCTGACCGGCGCGCCCAAGGTCCATGCCATGGAGTTGATCGACCAGTTGGAGCCGACCAAGCGCGGCCTCTATGGCGGCGCCTGCGGCTACCTGAGCTATGCCGGCGACATGGACGTGGCCATTGCGATTCGCACCGGCATCATCAAGGACCAGATGCTCTACGTGCAGGCCGCCGCCGGGGTGGTGGCCGACAGCGTGCCCGAGATGGAGTGGCGCGAGACCGAGGCCAAGGCGCGGGCCTTGCTGCGGGCGGCCGAGCTGGTGGAAGAAGGGCTGGAGTAAGACATGGAAAAAATCAAATTGTTGATGATCGACAACTACGACAGCTTTACCTACAACATCGTCCAGTACCTGGGCGAGCTGGGGGCCGAGGTGAGCGTGGCGCGCAACGACGAAATTAGCCTGGCCGACATCGACGCGCGCCTGGCGGCGGGTGACCTGGACCGGTTGGTCATTTCCCCCGGTCCTTGTTCCCCCGCTGAAGCCGGTATTTCGGTGGCTGCCATCCGGCGCTTTGCCGACAAACTGCCGATTCTGGGCGTCTGCCTGGGTCATCAGGCGATTGGTGCGGCCTTTGGCGGCAAGATCGTCCGGGCGCAGCAGTTGATGCATGGCAAGACCAGCGTCATCACCACCACGCAAGAGGGTGTGTTTGCCGGACTGCCCGCGCAGTTCACGGTGAACCGCTACCACTCGCTGTCAATCGAGCGCGCCAGTTGCCCGGCCTGCCTGAAGGTGACGGCCTGGACCGACGACGGCGAAATCATGGGCATCAAGCACACCAGCCTGGACATCGAGGGCGTGCAGTTTCACCCCGAGAGCATCCTCACCGAGCACGGCCACGCCATGCTGGCGAACTTTTTGAAGCCGCGCGGTACGGGCCATGCATAAAACAGTTGACCTTCGCAGCGACACCGTCACGCAGCCGACACCGGCCATGCGCGCCGCCATGCTGGCCGCGCCACTGGGCGACGACGTTTTTGGCGACGACCCCAGCGTCAATGCCCTGCAGGCACGCATCGCCGAGATCACCGGCAAGGAAGCGGCGCTCTTCATGCCCACGGGCACGCAGAGCAACCTGTGCGCGCTCATGGCCCATTGTGAGCGCGGTGACGAGTACATCGTCGGCCAGCTCGCCCACACCTACCGTTTTGAAGGCGGCGGCGCGGCGGTGCTGGGCAGCATCCAGCCGCAGCCGCTGGCGCAAGGCCCGGGCGGCGAGATGCAACTGGCCGATATTGCCGCCGCCATCAAGCCCGATGACATCCACTTTGCCCGCAGCCGCCTGCTGTGCCTGGAGAACACCTGGAACGGCCATCCGATGACGCTTGCTTACCTGGCGCAGGCGACCGGTCTGGCCCGCGAACGCGGCCTGGCCACCCATCTGGACGGGGCACGTTTTTTCAATGCCGCGGTCGCCACGCCGCAGGCGGGTGCGGACGCCCATGCCGCGGCGCGGCACATCGCCAGCTATTTCGACAGCGTTTCGGTGTGCTTCAGCAAGGGGCTGGGCGCGCCGGTCGGCTCGGCCCTGTGCGGCTCAAGTGCCTTGATCGCCCGCGCGCTGCGCTGGCGCAAGATGCTGGGCGGTGGCATGCGCCAGTCGGGCGTGCTGGCTGCGGCCGCTTCTTACGCGCTGGACCACCATGTTGAACGCCTGGCGCACGACCATGCGCTGGCGCAGCGTCTGGCCCGGGGCCTGGCGGGCATCGACGCTCTGACGGTGCGCTCGGCGCAGACCAACATCGTGTTTGTCGATGTCGCCGGGGGTCACGGCCCGGCCTTGCTGGCGCACCTGGCGCAGCATGGCGTGCTGGCCACCGGCCTGATCGGCCTGCGTTTTGTCACCCATCTGGACGTGGACGAAGCGGGCATCGACCATGCCCTGGCCTGCATTCACCGCTTCTTTCAAGAACAGGCGGGCACCGGGTCTGTGCTGCAGGCGCCCGGCTCGGCCGTGTATTGAGTCTCAAACGCGCTACCCAAGTTTTCATTCATTCGTTTTCAGAGATCACCATGCCCCATACTCTCACCATCACCCCGCAAGAAGCGTTGCTGCGCACGATCGAGCACCGCGAGATTTTTCATGACGAGATGCTGCACATCATGCGCCAGATCATGGTCGGCGAATGGTCGCCGGTGATGCTGGCGGCCTTCATCACCGGCCTGCGCGTCAAAAAAGAAACCATTGGCGAGATCACGGCGGCGGCGCAGGTGATGCGCGAGTTCTCCACCAAGGTCCATGTGCCTGACACCACCCATCTGGTCGACATTGTCGGCACCGGCGGCGATGGCGCGCACACCTTCAACATTTCGACCTGTGCCATGTTTGTGGCCGCAGCGGCGGGCGCCAAGGTCAGCAAGCACGGTGGCCGCAGCGTCAGCAGCAAGAGTGGCAGTGCCGATGTGATGGAGTCGCTCGGCGTCAACATCAACCTGAAGCCGGAAGCCATCGCCCAGTGCATCGAACAGGTCGGCGTCGGCTTCATGTTCGCGCCCAACCACCACCCGGCCATGAAAAACGTGGCGCCGGTGCGGCGTGAAATGGGCGTCAAGACCCTGTTCAACCTGCTTGGGCCGCTGACCAATCCGGCCGGGGCGCCGAACATCTTGATGGGTGTGTTTCACCCCGACCTGGTCGGCATTCAGGTGCGTGCGCTGGAGCGCCTGGGCACCGAACACGCGCTGGTGGTCTATGGCAAGGACGGCCTCGACGAGGTGAGTCTGGGCGCGACCACCCTGGTGGGCGAACTGAAAGACGGCAAGGTCACCGAGTACGAAATCCACCCTGAAGACTTCGGCATGGCCATGGCCAGCACGCGCGCCTTCAAAGTCGAGACGCCCGAGCAGTCGCGCAGCATGCTGCTGGGGGTGCTGGACAACGTGGCGGGACCGGCCAAGGACATCGTGGTGCTCAACGCCGGTGTGGCACTGTATGCCGCCAATGTGGTCGGTTCCATCCAGGACGGCATCCACAAGGCGCGCACTGCCATTGAGTCCGGCGCGGCCAAGGCCAAGCTCGAAGCCCTGGTCACCACCGCCCACGCCCTGAGCGCGGCCTGACATGGCCTTGTTGCATGCCGACGGGCCTGGCTTGCCATGGGCGTCTCGGCGCTGTTCATCGTCGCGGGGCTGGCCTTGCGCCGCGTGTTTGTCAACGTTTTAAAAAATGGCTCGCAGGAGCCCACCCAACATGACTGATATTTTGGACAAGATTGTGGCGGTCAAGCGCGAAGAAGTCGCCGCCGCCATCCAGCGCAAGTCACTCGCAGCCATGCGCTTTGATGCCGAGAGCCGGGTGTTGACGCGTGACTTTGGCGGCGCCCTGCGCGCCAAGATTGCCGCCGGCCAGCCTGCGGTGATTGCCGAAATCAAAAAAGCCAGCCCGTCCAAGGGCGTGCTGCGGGCTGACTTCATTCCCGCCGACATTGCGCAAAGTTATGCCGAATATGGTGCCGCCTGCCTGTCGGTGTTGACTGACGTGCAATTTTTCCAGGGCTGCATCGATTACCTCAAGCAGGCGCGGGCGTCGTGCCAGCTGCCGGTGCTGCGCAAGGATTTCATGGTCGACGCCTACCAGATTTACGAGTCGCGGGCTTGCGGGGCGGACGCCATTTTGCTGATCGCGTCCTGCCTTGACGACGCGCAAATGAAAGACTTTGAGCAGATTGCCCGCAGCCTCGACATGGCGGTGCTGGTGGAAGTGCACGACGCGCCTGAGCTGGAACGCGCCCTCAGGCTCAAAACCCCGCTGATCGGCGTCAACAACCGCAACCTCAAGACTTTTGAGGTCTCGCTCGATACCACCTTGACGCTGATGCGCGACATCCCGGCCGACCGTCTGCTGGTGTGCGAAAGCGGCATCCATAGCCGCGACGACGTGTTGCGCATGGGCGCCGCCGGCGTCAATGCCTTTTTGGTGGGTGAGGCCTTCATGCGCGCCGACGAGCCCGGCGAAGCGCTGGCGGCGCTGTTTGGTTGACTTGCCTGGGTGACGTGTTGACGCCAGACCTGTTCACCCCAGCCGCGGACCAGTTGCCAAGCGCCGACCCCGGCGACTGGCCGGTGGCGCCCGGCTGGCAAGCGCTGGTGGACGGTTTCTTTGCATCACCGGTCGGCCACGGACTGCTGGCGTTTTTGCGTCTGCGCCTGGCTGCTGGCGCAGTCATTTTTCCGCCGCAGCCCTTGCGTGCGCTGGCCTTGACCCCGCCCGAGGCGGTGCGCGTGGTGATCCTGGGGCAGGACCCCTATCACGGGCGTGGTCAGGCCGAGGGGCTGGCTTTTTCGGTCGCACCCGGTGTGCCCTTGCCGCCGTCCCTGCGCAATATTTTCAAGGAACTGGAGCGCGACCTGGGCCTGCCGCCGCCGCCATTTCCGGTGCCGGGCGGCAGTCTGGTGCATTGGGCGCGTCAGGGGGTGTTGCTGCTCAACACCTGCCTGACCGTTGAAGAAGGGCAGCCTGCCAGTCACGCAGGCAAAGGCTGGGACGCGCTGACCGACGCCATCATCAGACAGGTCTCGGCAGGTGCCGAGCCGGTGGTTTTCATGCTTTGGGGTGCGCATGCCCAAAGCAAGCAGGCGTTGATCGATGCCGCGCGTCACCTGGTGCTGTGTGCCAACCACCCGTCGCCCTTGTCGGCGTCGCGGCCACCGGCCCCATTCATGGGTTGCGGTCATTTTTCGCAGGCCCGGGACCGTAGCAAAGTGAGTTTTGCCACAGTCTGACTGAAAAAAACCGAGGATGGGCATGACAAAAGCAGAAGTTAATGGCATAATCCGTGGTTCACCGTGGAGAGGTGGCCGAGTGGTTAATGGCAGCAGACTGTAAATCTGCCCTCTTACGAGTACGCTGGTTCGAATCCAGCCCTCTCCACCAGTGGTAGAAATAATTGAATGTGGCACTGAAGCGAAGGCGCTGACAGGTTGACGGGTTCAGCTTCAAGGCGGGAGTAGTTCAATGGTAGAACCCTAGCCTTCCAAGCTAATGACGCGGGTTCGATTCCCGTCTCCCGCTCCAGTGTGCACGGTGCAGGTACATCGCCCATTTGGCTCAGTGGCAGAGCACTCCCTTGGTAAGGGAGAGGTCCCGGGTCCGATTCCCGGAATGGGCACCATTAAGTTGGTGTTTTGTTGGATGTTGAGGTGTATTGCATCAGCTCAGGTTTTCGGGTTGATGCTGTTTTTTAATTTGACAGTCTTATTTTCGGAGTCTGAAAATGGCAAAAGAAAAATTCACACGAACCAAGCCCCACGTCAACGTGGGCACCATCGGTCACGTTGACCATGGCAAAACCACGCTGACGGCGGCCATCACCACCGTGCTGGCAGCCAAATTT
>JALNWC010000145.1 GCA_023231075.1 Rhodoferax sp. | reverse complement strand
GGCGAAGCGTACCCTTGATGCGGCCCACAGGGGAAAACAATCACATTGGGTCACAAAGCCCCTTTGTGACCTTGGCAAACAAAATTTGCTCGACACCAATTTCCGCCGCCATTTTTCAGCGGAGGAAAACGATTTGAGTTGTTGTTCATGGCTCCGTCTTCTCAAAGTTTGGAGCCTCCTCAATTCCCGGGGCGATTCAACAAGGCGGGATTCCTGGGGGCGATTCATAGACCGGCGGCGGCACGAAGTAATTGGGCTTTGTCGGTGTGCTCCCATGTGAACTCGGGCTCTTCGCGGCCAAAGTGACCGTAGGCGGCGGTTTTTTCGTAAATGGGGCGCAGCAGGTCCAGCATCTGAATGATGCCGCGTGGGCGCAGGTCAAAGTGCAGGTGAACCAGGGCGGCGATGTCCTCGTCCGGAATCAGCCCTGTGCCTTCGGTATAAACCGTCACATTCATGGGTTTGGCCACGCCGATGGCGTAGGCCACCTGAATCTGGCATTGGCGCGCCAGGCCGGCTGCCACAATGTTTTTGGCTACATAGCGTGCGGCGTAGGCGGCTGAGCGATCCACTTTTGTCGGGTCTTTGCCGCTGAAGGCGCCTCCGCCGTGCGGGCAGGCGCCACCGTAGGTGTCGACAATGATCTTGCGCCCGGTCAGGCCACAGTCACCTTGTGGGCCCCCCACCACAAAACGGCCGGTGGGGTTGATCAGGTACTTGGTGTCAGCTGTCAGCCATTCTTTGGGCAAGACGGGTTTGATGATTTCTTCGCGAATCGCTTCATAGAAGGCATCGGTCATGTGGTTGCCCAGACTCATCTCGGGGCTGTGCTGGGTGGACAGCACCACGGTGTCGATGCTGTGCGGTTTGCCATCGACATAGCGCATGGTGACCTGGCTCTTGGCATCCGGGCGCAAAAAGGGCAGGCGACCATCTTTGCGCAGCTGTGCCTGGCGCTCGACCAGGCGGTGGGCGTAATAGATCGGCGCGGGCATCAGCTCGGGCGTTTCGTTGCAGGCGTAGCCAAACATCAGGCCCTGGTCGCCGGCACCGGTGTTGAGGTGGTCGTCACTGGCATGGTCGACACCTTGGGCAATGTCGTTGCTCTGCTTGTCGTAGGCCACCAGCACCGCGCAGCCCTTGTAATCAATCCCGAAGTCGGAGTTGTCGTAACCGATGCGTTTGAGGGTGTCGCGGGCGATCTGGATGTAGTCGACCGAGGCGTTGGTGGTGATTTCTCCCGCCAGCAGCACCAGGCCGGTGTTGCACAGGGTTTCCGCCGCCACCCGTGACTTGGGGTCTTGTTTGAAAATCGCGTCCAGAATCGCATCAGAGATCTGGTCAGCCACCTTGTCGGGGTGACCTTCAGAAACTGATTCTGAGGTAAATAGAAAATCGTTCGCCATGATGAAGCCTTTTAAGAAAAATTAACAACTCTTGCGCGTTGCTTTGGCTTTTCGGGCTTTCGGCGAACGCTTTAGCAGATGTGTCATTGATTTGACAAGGCACAATCGCAACCCAGATAGGGCAGCTCTTGTGTGTGTCGCCCTGCAAGTAGTTCCATAACTCGGCGACAGCTTTATTTTATCTCACGCATGGTCACCCTTTTTAAATTGTTGTCAGCTTGGCCTTTGTGGCTACTTCATGGTGTGGGCGCCGTACTCGGTTGGGCTGTGTTTGTCGCTTCGACCGTCTACCGAAAGCGCTTTTTGGAAAATGCCAGAATGGCTGGATTAAGCTGGCGACAAGTTCGGGGCGCGGTGGCAGAGAGTGGCAAGCTGGTCGCTGAACTTCCGCGTTTGTGGCTGGGGCAGCCGGTGCCGGTCGTCTGGGAGGGCGCCGAGCACGTGCAGCCTGCCTTGGAGACGGGGCGTGGCGTCGTATTTTTGACGCCACATCTCGGCTGCTTTGAGATCGCAGCTCAGGCCTATGCAGACCGTTTTTCACCCGGGGGAAAACCAATGACGGTGTTATATCGTCCGCCGCGTCAATCCTGGCTGAGGGAACTGGTGAGTGCCTCACGTCATCGGCCCGGCTTGCAGACCGCTCCAACCACCCTCTCTGGCGTCAAACAGATGGTCAAGGCGCTCAAACAGGGTGAGTCGGTCGGCTTGTTGCCTGACCAGGTGCCACCGCAAGGCATGGGCATGATGGTGCCATTCTTTGGGCATGACGCCTACACCATGACCTTGTCGGCGCGATTGGTGCAGCAAACAGGCGCCACAATTTTATTGGTTTGGGGCGAGCGCCTGAAGTGGGGGCGCGGTTACCGGGTGCATGTTCAACCCATGACCATGGCGTTGCCAACCGATTTGAGGGGTGCAGTCACTGCGGTCAATCGCGCGATGGAGGCGCTGGTGTCACAGTGCCCGCAACAGTATTTGTGGGGCTATGCGCGCTACAAGCAACCGCGTGACCTGTTGTGATATGACATATACAAGCTAATTTCTTATGGCAACAAGCTTTTTCCTTTATCTGATGCGTGTTTTGGCCTATTTGCCCTTGTCCTGGGTGCGCGCCCTGGGCTGGGTGTTGGGTAGGGTGTTGTATGGGGTCGCGGGGTCGCGCCGGCATGTGGTGCAGACCAACCTGCGTTTGTGTTTTCCGCAGCTTGACGCAACTCAGTTGCGCACCCTGTCGCGCAGGGTCTTTGTGCGGGTCTCCCAGGCCTGGCTGGACCGTGGCTGGCTCTGGCACGGCGCGCCAGACAAGGTGCGGGCCCGCCTGAAAATCATCGGAGATGCAAGTCAACTCACGGGCCCGGATCCGGTCGTGATTTTTGCCCCGCATTTTGTTGGCATGGATGCCGGTGGCACGGCCATCACGCAACAGTTGCTATGCCACATCACCAGCATTTATACCAACCAGTCCAACAAGGTGGTGGATGCCTGGATCAGGCAAGGCCGCCTGCGCTTTGGTTCGCCCCGGCTATTTGGTCGGGCTGATGGTGTCAAAACCATCATTGCCTCCTTGCGCCGGGGTGAGCCACTTTATTTATTGCCGGACATGAACTTTGGCCCGCATGAGTCCCTGTTTGTTCCCTTTTATGGCGTCAGCGCGGCTACTGTGCCATCACTGTCGCGGTTTGCCCGGCTGGGGCGCGCCAAGGTGGTACCCGTGGTGACTCGCATGACATCCCGGGGTTATGAGGTGCAGGTGCTGCCGGCATGGTCAGATTTTCCGACCGGCGACCTGAAGGCCGACACAGCGCTCATGAATGCGCGACTGCAAACCTACATTGATGCCATGCCAGACCAGTATTACTGGGTGCATAAGCGATTCAAGGACCGTCCGCCGGGTGAACCCGGCTTGTATTGAAAAAAAGCTGAAAGAGGGCTGCAAGTTTGCGCAGCGGCCATTTACTCAATCCCATTTTCAGCTTGGGTGGCATCGGGTTTTGTGGCAACGGCGGGATGTGCCCATTGCCATAACAGCGTCGCTACCTCTTCAATGCCCTGGCGTTTGGTGGCTGAAAACAAGCGTACTTCGCCCCCGCCCGCCTGCAGTTTCATGATGGACAGCGCCTTGCTTTGTTCGGCGCGGGTGAGTTTGTCGGCCTTCGTCAGGATCACCAAAAATTTCAAACCCTCTTCAACCCTGGGTCGGACCACGTCGAGCAAAACTTCATCAAGTTCGGTGAGTCCGTGGCGCGGGTCACACATCAGCACAATGGCTTTGAGGTTTTCGCGCGTCACCAAATAGTTGGCCATCACCTGTTGCCAGCGAATCTTGTCCTGCTTGGGCACGGCCGCATAACCATATCCGGGCAAATCGGCCAACACGGCATCGGTCACGCCTTGTTTGCCCAGAGAGAACAGGTTGATATGTTGGGTCCGCCCCGGTTTTTTGGAAGCAAAGGCAAGCTGCTTTTGCTGGGTTAAGGTGTTGATGCAGGTCGATTTGCCCGCATTGGAGCGGCCCACAAACGCGATTTCCGGCACATTCAGGGGGGGTAAAAAGTGCAATTGTGGTGCCGTCGTCAAAAATTTGGCCGTATGAAGCCAGCCCAGGGCGACCAGCGGTGTAGCCGTTGAAGGGTCGTGCTGGGTTGGAAGTGAGGGCTGTGAGGCACTCGGGATGGGTTGATTGGTCATGGGATGCACGCTGTGAAGTTGGCCCATTGTAGAATTACAGGGTTTACCCACACCATCAATTGACCTGTCCACTTATGAAGCTGATTGTCACATTCACCATTGCTGCCGCCTTGGTCACCGCTGTTTTTTCAAGTGTTGCCGCAGAGGCCGTTGTCGCTGCCAAACCGGATCTGGCAAAAGGTGAAGCCAGTTTTGCGGGGGTATGTGCCGCATGTCACGCGGTTGACGGCAATTCGTTGATACCGGTCAACCCAAAACTGGCCCAGCAACACCCAGAGTATCTGGTCAAACAGTTGTCGGAGTTCAAGGCAGGCAAGCGTGAGAACGCCGTCATGAACGGTATGGCGGCTGCGTTGAGCGACGAGGACATGAAAAACATCTCCTACTGGCTGGCCACGAAGAAAGCCACGCCTGGCGCCGCCAAGGAAAAAGACCTGGTGCTGTTGGGTGAAAAAATCTATCGTGGTGGCATCGCCGACCGTCAGATTCCCGCCTGCGCGGGCTGCCATAGCCCCAATGGTGCAGGCATTCCAGCCCAGTATCCACGTTTGAGTGGTCAACACGCTGATTACGCTGTGGCTCAACTGACCGCATTCCGCGACGGTGTGCGTAAAAACAGCCTCCAGATGACCCAAGTGGCCGTCAAGCTGAATGACCGTGAAATCAAGGCGGTTGCTGACTACATCGCCGGGTTGCGCTGATCCCAAAATCTCGCTGGGTGACGCCGTCGCCCTTGCCCTTGCCCTTGCCCTTGCCCTTGCCATAGCCGGTCACTGGCGTGGATCGTCGTCAAATGACGCAGTTCTTCCCACCGCAGCACCTGCAACTTCCTTCCGTGTCTCAACCACGTCATGGAGTGCCTTGCCTTGATGTTTATTTTGTTCTCCGACTGCAGAAAAGCGACACGTGCCATTTTGCCGATGACCTCACACCAGCACGGCCGGGTCAACCGAAAGCGCGTGTGCGCGCGAAGCTTCCCACAGGGTTGGATGTTCCGTTACCGGGTGGTTAAATCGGGCTCAACCGTTGGAGGATTGATGGCGTCGGCTGACCGTTCAAGTCTTCAGATTGGCAAACCCATTTTGCCGCCAGGCCTCGAAAACCGTGACTGCCACGGCGTTGGACAGGTTCAGGCTGCGCTGTCCGGGCAGCATCGGCAGTTTAAAAGTTTGTTGCTGTGCAAATGACTGGCGCACGGCATCGCTCAGGCCTTTGGTCTCGGAGCCAAACACCAGGGAGTCACCGGGCTTGAAGTGCGCCTCGAACGCGTTTTGACTGGCACGGGTGGTCAGTGCAAACAACCGCTCGGGCAAGGGCTGCTCATCATCGAGGAAGGCTTGCCAGCTGGCATGGCGCTTGACGGTGGCATAGTCATGGTAGTCCAGCCCGGCCCGGCGCATGTGTTTGTCGTCCATCGAAAAACCCAGGGGTTCCACCAGGTGCAGGGTGCAGCCGGTGTTGGCCGCCAGACGGATGACGTTGCCGGTGTTCGGGGGGATTTCGGGCTCGACCAGAACAATATGAAACATGGCTGCATTGTCGCGCAGGCTGGGCATTATTCGGTGCGGGCAATCACCAAGCCGGTGATGTGAGCGGCGCCAGCTGCCTTGAGCACCCGCGCGGCGGCGTAGAGCGATGCGCCAGTGGTCATCACGTCATCCACCAGCACCAGGCGCGCACCCTGCAATAGTGACACTTTCAGCGGATCCACCGCAAAGGAGTGGGCCAGGCCGGTGAGCCGTTGCTCGCGCTTGAGGGTGTGTTGCGCGGGCGTGTCGGCAATGCGCAGCAGCAGATCGACGCGGGCTTTTCGGGCATGGAGTTGCTGCGCCAACAGCAGAGCCTGGTTGTAACCACGCACCTGCAAGCGTTGTCGGGACAGTGGCATGGGCAGCAGCAGGTCGGCGGCTTCAATGGAGGGGTCAACCCAGGGTGTGGCTTTGAGCAGATTGGCAAAGAATTTGGCCAGGGCGGGTTGTTCGTTGAACTTGAAGTCCGCCATCAAGTGCGCCCATGGAAAGGCGTAGGGCACGGCGGCCAGGCACACGTCCAGTGGTGGCGGGGCTTTCAGGCAGGCGCCGCATTGAGGCTGGCCGGCGGGCAAGGGCAGGGCGCAGGTGCGACAGCGTGGCTGCGGCTGGGCAAATTCAGCCACACAGGGTTCGCAAACGGACTGCGCCGGCCAGGTATGGCAGACCCGGCATTGGCTGGCGGGTGGGGGCAACATCCTTGAAAACAGGCCGGTGAACATTCAGTCAATATACTCGCGTCTCATTTTTGAATGTTTCATGGCCCATTTATCTCCTCCGTCCGTTGATCCACAGGCTGCCTTGCGCTGGCAATGTCGTCCTGCGGTGGCGTCGGCCTGGCTGCACGAAGAGGTGGCCCGGCGCATGCAGGAGCGGCTTGACTGGATCACCTGTCAGCCGGAAAACTGGGTGCATTGGGAGCCGCTCAATGGTGGCCTCGAAGCCCATGGGCTCCTGAATCAGCGTTACCCGGGTGCTACCTGCGCTCTGGTTGAGACCAATGGGGCACGCGCCCGCCATGTCGAGCGGACCCTGACGCCGCCCTGGTGGCGGGTCC